>JAIOPL010000001.1 GCA_021413925.1 Verrucomicrobiota bacterium | reverse complement strand
CTCGCCTCAGTTCTCGCCTCCATCGCCATCTGGTATTATGCCGGCGGTAAGGATGTGAGCTTTGAGGTTCGCACCCATGGCGAACTCTTCGGGATCTTCGTCGGCCTCTGGGCCCCGACCTTCCTGATCCTTTCCAACCGCATTGCGCGGTATGTTGAGGCAAAGAAGTAGTTCGACCGCGCGCTCCCTGGAGCTAAAATTCACTGAAAAGGCCGGGTCATTGACCCGGCCTTTTCTTTTGCACAAGCTGCGTTGTGGATTCCACCGATTACCAACGCATCCGCCTCTGGTCAGGCATCACCTCCATCGGAGCCAATCTGGCCATGATCTGGGGACTCGCACTCAGTGCATCGTGGTGGGCGATGGGATTTTCCGGACTCGGACTACTCGGGATTCCGGCGGTCCTTCTTGCTGTGGCGATCCTGCTCACACTGGCCAACCTCCCTTTCGACGTTCTCTCGGGACATGCCGTGGAGCAGGCCGTGGGCCGCACGGGGCAATCGGCAAGCGATTGGTTGGCGGATTGGATCCGAGGCCGCTTCGTCACGCTGATCGGACTCTGGATCGGAATGATCTATTTTTCGGTAATCCATCAAGCCTCACGCTCCGGAACGACGATTCTAATTGTTGCCGCGGGCGCCGTGGTCATTCTTTTGTTTCTGCTCGTTCCTGCAGGTGATTCTGCGCCAGCAGGGTCTTCCAAAGAGGTGTTTGAAAGGAGCATGAATGCGGAACTGCAATCCTTGGGAGTGACGCCCAGACCAGTCCGGTGGTTTGATCTTGGTGATGAAGAAACGGTAAATGGCTGCATTACCCCACGCGGACTTCTTTCCCTATCGGCATCGGTCGCCCAATGGCTGACTCCTCGCGAAGCGGCGCTGATGGCCTCCCGTGAAGAATGCTATAGAAAATCCGGCACTTGGATCTTCACACTCCTGATTGTGGCGTCCTGGACACTGCTTGGGATTTTGCTGGCTTCCCTTATCCCAAGCGCGAACGCGGTGCAGGCAGGCCTCATCGGCGCTGCTGTCATGAGTTCCTGGAGCTTTCTGGCGCTCTTTGTCTGGCCTACGCTTAACAGGTTCTGGATGAACCGGGGCGACGCCTTTCTCGCCTCGCTCGCCTCACCTGCCGAAGTCAGTGAACTCCTCTCTAAGATCGAGCGACTCAATGCCACGGACATTTCCCTCTCTGCCGTAAAGACGGCGGTGTTTCATCCCATTCCACCGCTGCAGGAACGACTTTCCAAACTCGACCAACACTCATGAATCAGATTCCACGCATCCTTTTCTACGTCACCCGATGGTTTGGAAACGTCATCGGGACGTCGCTGCACTGCCATGTGGGCAAGCCCCGTTTTTGGAATCACCCTCCCAACTGGTCGTGACACCAGCGGGGGCCTCTGTGCCAGTCAATAACGGGCAGTTTCTTCCTTATCTTCCTTATGATGGGATCGTCGAATATGTCCCCTCGCTTTTTGGGGAGGGGGAGTCGTCCCGTCTTTTTGAAGAGCTCCTAGCAGGGATTCCTTGGCAGCAGGACGAGGTGATCCTCTTTGGACAGAAAAGGATTCTCTCCCGGAAAGTGGCCTGGATGGGGGATGGCGAGTTCACCTACTCCTATTCCGGCACAAGCAAGGTTGCGTCACCATGGACTCCTGCTCTTCTCTCGATCAAGGAGCGCGTCGAGAGCGAGTGCGGCCACCAGTTCAACTCTTGCCTGCTGAATCTTTATCATGACGGCTCCGAGGGAATGGGATGGCACAGCGACGACGAAAAGACCCTGGGAGAGAATCCTCTCATTGCTTCCGTGAGCCTTGGGGCGGAAAGGATCTTCAAGCTGAAGCACCGCAAGTCCGGGGAGGTCGTCTCCGTGCTCCTTCAGAATGGCAGCCTGCTGGTGATGAAAGGAGCCACCCAGCATCACTGGGTGCATACCATGCCCAAGACGAAGAAGATCACCACGCCCCGGATCAACCTCACCTTCCGGAAATTCGTTGGGAACTGCTGATCACACGACATGAAGGGAAAAATTCAAAGCGATCAGATTTCGCTGGTGATTCGTCTGGCGTGGGAAGATCGGACCACGTTTGAGGAAATAAAAACACGCACCGTCCTTGCAGAGCATGAGGTGATCGACATCATGCGCCGCGAACTCAAGCCTTCCAGTTTTGCCATGTGGCGCAAGCGGGTTGCGGGACGGGTCACGAAGCACCGCAAACTTCTCGAGAGACGTCTCAAGTCCCCAGGTCGAACTTTGAACGAATCGGAGGAAGATGATATCGAAGCCGATGAACCCAAATCCAACGACCCGAGTTGAATCAGACGCAGACTTCTATTTTTAAGCAAACGGCCGAAGGACGATGGGAATCTGCTCCTTGAACCTGAAGAATCCATGCGTGGCATGAGGCCATAGGGCATCATCCCAGTCTCTTCGTAATCTCCGCACGGCCACTCCCTCCTGCTTCAGGAGTGAGAGTAAGGGATCCATGATCTGGTGGGTCGGCCCCACCGGGGCCCCCATCATGCTGATGGTAGAAGTTCCACCAACATGCTGGGCCTGCAGGAGCCGGCTCAAGTTTTCCCGCTGAGTCCCCATCGTCCCGCTCAGCAGCGTCACCGAGGAGTAGCCCGATGCCACCAGTCTCTCCTTGGTTGACTCAAGAGCCTCCCGTTTGAAGGTTGTCACATTCATTGAGGTCCCGGCAGTGGCGTCAGCTGTATCAATCAGAATTACTCCCGACACATCGGCCGTCGGGATACACCAACTCTCCGGAGAGAGATCCTCCTCGGTGACAAGCAAAACAGTTTTCTCTCCTGGCACATGAATCTCTCGGGGAAGAAGCTGCTGCGATTTCGGAATCGAATGATCCGCAGGAATGGGAGGGGCCTCTGTTGCCAGGAGTCCAAAGGGAGCATAACGCCCCTCCGTGTATCGCTCAATATTCTCTGCGCTTGCCACATAGACCTTCCCTGGTGTTTGCAGGCCGCACACCCAGCGCCACGAGAGGGTATTGGAGGCTGCATCTCCATCAAGTAGATGCCGGAGGAAGAAGTCGGCGCCGAGTTGCCACGGCAGACGTAGCGTATGAATCCAGATACTCGCAAACCACATTCGGACATGGTTGTGGAGAGTGCCGGTCTCACGCAGTTCCCTGACCCAGTCGTCCAGAAATTCCATGCCCGTTTCTCCAGACTCAGCAGCTTGGACTCGTCCAAGGAAATCAGTTTCTGCGTCCATGCTCTCACGCAGGGCTTCGAGATCCTCAAGATAGTGGAGCCAGATTTCTGGTCTCATCTCCAGCCATCCCTTCCAATAGGTGCGCCAGCAGACCTCCTGCAGGAACTTTTCCGCTGCCTCGTAGGAGTGCCGCTGCAGAACCGCGCCAGCGATTTCCTCCTCGGTGAGGAGTCGATGGCGGACATAGGGAGAGAGCCCGGAAACCGTGCCGGGTACATGGTTGCGGCGCTCGGCATAGTCCCTTCCCGCGAAGGGCAAAAACTCACCCAGACGCCTTAGGCCCTCCTCTCGCGTGGGCAGGGGTCTCGTCATCGCGGGAGCGTCATAAGAAACCGCTCCGGCACCCCACAAGCAGCTCCGAGGATGCTGCCAACCACGGCGCCCCGATGGCAGTTGTCTCCGCCGATCATGGCATTGGCGATGATACCCGCGGGGAAGTCGCGGTGGTATTTCCAGACCAGATAGAGCGATGCCGGCATCGCGTCGGCGATGTAGCAGGCAGGACTGAAGCGGGATCCGACGACATGCTCGTCAGGTTGGTGAAGCCATGAGTCGGATTTCTTCCCAGAGATCCAATCACCCGCTTCCAACCGGATCGCTTCGTGAGCTTCCATCCCCTCCGCCACCCGCCAGAGAAGACGCACCAGTGTATCAGCCGCCCGGAGGACATTGGCATGGGCATGAGTCAATCCGACATGCTCCTTCACGACGGATCGTAACTCAGGCAACCCCATTCCCTCCAAGGCAGCACAGAGCGCTGGGACGGTGGCGAGCCCCCCGATATGCTCATCGCAAATGCCGCACTTGCGTGGCTTCTTTCCCTGCGCGTAGCGGGTGAAGAATGCCCGGTGATACTCCTCGACGTAGGTGTCGCGGTGCCACCCCGGTTCGAGCATCCGGGCGATGTAGCGCTCGAGCCAGGCATCGGCGTCATAGCCGCCACGCTCCCGCACGAAGGAGTAGAGTTCCCGTGCCAGCTGGAAATTCAGCGTGTTCTCACCTGCTTTGAGAAACTGATGGTAGTGAATCCCACGTTGCCCCCAATACTGTGCCTGCTCCCGTAGGATATCTCCCTTCTCATTGAGTGCTTGATACTCCGAACGCCAGAGGATGCTCCCTGAATGCGGATTTTTTGGCTCAAGGAAGTGGTCCACGACGCCGTACTCCCGTCGCAGGGCCGCCGTGTCGTAGTACCAGTGAACGGGCATTGCCAGCGCATCGGCAGCGAGTGAGCCGAGATATCCCTGTAGCCATCGGCTGCCCTGATCCCCGTTCATGCCTCGATCCTCATCCGGTTCCTTAAGCCGTTATCCAGGAGGGAAGGTCGACCTTCACCCGGGCGCGCAGACGCCCGAGTAGGCTGTAGAGTCCGAAGAAGGCACGGTTCACATAGATCGTGTCGGGTGAGCCGCGCTGACCACGCATCGTCCTCAGATGGTCGGCTTGGCGATTCTCCTCCCCCATCTCGTAGATGGCCTTGAGGAAGGCGGGATTGCCGAAGTCGAAGTTTCCTTCGCGGAAGGGCCGTGCCAGCAGCTCCAGCCAGGTCATGCAGAGAGAGGTGATCGTCTCGATCTGCTCCGGAGCGTCTTCGGGCAGGATCACATCGAGGTCTCGCAGGGCTTCCCTCAGGAGTTCCGGGTCGCGCTCCAGCCGGGGATCCAGGAAGCGGAACTGCTTTCGGTAAAATTCCGAGGAAATCTTCTTAGTGCAACCGAAATCAAACACCCAGAGTTCCCCCTCTTTCACGAGGAAATTCCCGGGATGAGGATCGGCGTGGAAGACTAGTAGCTCATGAACCTGATGGGCGTAGAAATCCCAGAGCCCCTGACCGATCCGGTCACGCTCCCGCTGAGTGGCATCCCCGTCGGCGAAGCGGTCGAGTGGCATTCCGTCGATCCAGTCGGAGGTGAGGATCTTGCCGGTGGAGAGTTCCGGGTGGTAGGCGGGGAAGCGCACTCCCTCGAGATGTGCTGAGGCCTTCGTCAACTCGACAGACCTTACCAGCTCGTGATTGTAGTCGGTTTCCTCCAGTAAACGCGTCTCCACCTCGCGGAAGTAGGAATCCACATCCGCCTCCCGGAGACCAAGGATGCGGAGTGCAATCGGCTTAACGACGGCAAGGTCGCTCTTCAAACTTCGCGCCACGCCAGGGTACTGGACCTTCACCGCATACTCGCGTCCTTTCCTTCTGGCCCGGTGTACCTGGCCGATGGAGGCCCCGTGGGAGGCCTTCTTCTCGAAATGATCGAAGAGTTCCTCAGGGGCTTTTCCGAATTCCCGCCTGAAGGTCTGGGCAACCAGCGGGTAAGAGAGCGGCGGCACGGAGGACTGCGCCTGCGCGAACTGGCGGGCGTAGGCCGCAGGCAGGAGGTTTTTGTCGATGCTGAGCATCTGGGCCAGCTTGAGCGGTCCTCCCTTAAGCTTACTGAAGGTGTCGTAGACGGTCTCGGCGTTCTTCACATCGAGTTCCTCTCGGAGCCTGCGGCGGCTCGGCTCGTCCTTCGCGCCGACCATGGCGCGGCCGTAGTGTTTCAGGTAGTTGACCCCCACGCGGGCGCCGGCTCCGCCGAGCGCGGCTATACGTCCCACCGCACCGGAGCGGATGCTTTCCTGTTCCTTCTTTGCTGACTTGGCGCCCTTCCCGGATGCGGAATCTTTCACGGAGTCACTTCCCATTTCCGGAACAACCGCTCCAGGGGTTGCCAGGGAGGAGGAAGCGCAGCAGGTCGGCGGCAGAGTCGAGGGCCTGGGAGCGGAAGAGATCGAAGGCAAGGGTCACTGTCTTCTCGATGAAGGCATCAGTCCGCTCGAATCCCTCGCTCTCGTCCTTGAGATACTGGTCGATGACCCAGCGTAGGTGGATATAGAGGATTCTGGGATAGAGCGAAGTGAGGCCGCGGCGCTCGGCGATCTCACCCGAGGAAGTGCCGTGGTCGACGATCCGACGGGCGAACTCCAGGAACTCCCCGCGCATCCCCTCCAGAGCTCCCGGATGCGAGAGAGGAGAGATGTCGTGAAAGCGCTCCAGCAGGAGCGAGCGGCGTTCGTTGGCCGACTGGGTCAGCGCGAAGAGGAAGGCCAGGTAGCGCTCCCGGGCGGCGAACTCCTGCCAGTCGTCGCCCTCCTCCACGGCGGAGATGATTCCTGTGATCCAGTCGCGCCAGAAGGCCTTCTCCACGGCATGGAACGAGGGGAAGTGCTTAAAAAAAACCGCTTCGGTGATGCCGAGTCCCTTGCAGAAGCGGGCGACCGATCGGGGCGGCTCGCCTTCCTCCGACCAATGGGCGGCGAAGGCTTTGAGGATGGAATCGCGGACTTTCTGGGAATCCTTGCCGGAAGCCTGGGATCCCCCCTTGTTGGAACGCTTGGTTGCCATGTCTTGAGAGTAACGGGGACGTCAAGCCGGGGGCCGTCTGGATCAGTAAGCCATCAAAGGCCGAGCTCCATCTGCGGCTCGGCCGGTTTCACGGCGCTCTTCGGCCCGTTCGATCGCATGATCCGCCAGAGTGATCCGGGCGGGACGATGGCGGCGGGATAGCCGTGGCGGCTTATCTCCGCTGGTAGATGGATCGCGTCTCCGGAAAGGTTGCGAAGTTCAGGAACCCACCTGCGAATAAATTCCCCGGAGGGATCCTTCTCGAGCGACTGCTTGATCGGATTGTAGATCCGTGGAGGGGAGCCGTAAGTGGTGCCCGACTGCATCTGGAGCTGGCTGTAATGGATGCCCGGTTCATAATCCAGAAAGGTGCGCGCCAGATGCGGGGCGAAGCGACGCCAGTCGAGGTTCAGCGCGTAGGATGCAAAGGAGACGAGCATCGCCCGAGCACGGAAGTTGATCCATTTTGTCTCATTGAGCGAGCGCATGCAGGCATCGACGAAGGGATAGCCCGTCATGCCCGAGACCCAGCGCTCATAAGCGACCTCATCCCATCCGTGCAGGGTCTCCCTCGAGGGATTGATGCAGCGGAATTCCATCCACGGCAGCGACTCGAATTTTTGCAGGAAATGATCCCGCCAACGAAGACGCCGGTGGAAGCTGTTTCGGTGCATCATGCTTCCGTGCGGAGGACGGGGCTCACGGGCCATCGCCGCCTGGGCGGCCCGTTTTGTCGAGAGACTGCCCCAGGTGAGATGTGGGGAGAGTCGGGAGCAGGACTCGTGGGCATGGAGAGGGCTTCCCATTTCCACGCGGTATCCGGCGTGCAGGAGACAACGCTCGTTCAGGAAACTCTCCAGCAGCCCGAGAGCCAGACCCTCGCCGCCACATTGACGCGTGATGGTCGCCGGTGTCGAGAGATCGGGGGCGGTGAACTCCGGCGGCAGGGTGGAAGGGGCGCTCCAGAACCGAGGGGTCGTGGCCTGCACGTCCGAAATCCACTCTCTCCAGAACGACTGATGCTCCGGCTTCTCCGGCGGCCTCTTCCGGCCACGGACCACGGCGTTCTGAAGAAATTCCCGCACCGGGATGCCTCGTTCCCTGCAAAGCCAATGCACACGCTTATCCCGCTCAAAGGTCCAGCCGTTCCCCGTCTCCTGATGGCAGAGGAGTTCTGCAACCCGGTAGTGATCAAAGAGGGATTCCAACACGATCTCCGCGGAGGGCGCCTCCGCGATCAGCAACGGGCAGTTGATTGTTTCGAGGTTCGTAGCAAGGTCCTGCAGGCATTCCGCGACAAATCCCCATTGATCCGGCGAGGCCTTGTCGGTGGCCCAGTAGTCCGTCTCGCGGACATAGAGAGCGAGGGCTTTTTCTCCTGCAGCACACCGCCGCGAAGCCTCGGCCAGTGGGGCATGATCGTGGAGGCGCAGATCCCTCTTCAGCCAGACCAGATGAACCCGCTCCCGAGTGCTCATGATTGCCCGTGACGGTTTCGCTTCACCGCAGCCTTGCAGGCTTCGCTGCAGCAGGTGATGGACTCCCAGTCGCGCTCCCATTTCTTGCGCCATGCGAAGGGCCGGTTGCAGTGCAGGCAGATCTTCTCCGGAAGATCGGACTTGCGGACCGCTTTTCCTTCGCGGCGCATGACGACGGGATCAGGCTTTCAGTGTTCCCAGGACGCGGTCCCAGAGACGGGCGCGGCTCGCAAGGGCGGCCTTTGCGGCCTCGATGGCTTCCGCAAGCTTTGCCGGATCATCGCCGCAGAGCGTGGCTACCAGACGGAGCGCGGCTGGCCCATGCTCGTCGCCGTCGAGTTCGGCATGCCGCTTGAGATAATAATGGAAGATCGGGGCCCGCTCCACGCCAATGCCGAGTTTGGCCAGGAGTGAGTTGAACATGCCGGGGATGACGTTCTCGCGGCCGAAGGAGAACGAGGCCGCGACGCAGTGGGCTTTCCCTTCGCGTAGCAGGGCAAAGGTATCCCTCATGAAGGCCCGCGAGGGTTCGGGCACCATCGGCGCCTCGAGTGCGGCATCGAGTCCCTGAGATCGGACGACCTCCAGGAAGGCGGTGATCGGGGCGGTGTCGGCCCCGACTTCGCGCATCGCCATGAGGTAGAGGTCGAAGTGACTCGCGTGGGTGCTCTGCGACCGGTGCGACTTCGGAAGCTTGTCGGACTCTTCCCCAGTGACAATATCATTGATCAACCGCACCAGGTCACCATGAGGTCGGGGCATCCAGGGCCAAGTGGCCGGTGCCAGTTCGGCCTGAAGGAACTTCAGCAGGGACATGAAGTCCCAGACGGGGAAAACATGATTTTCCATGAAGAGGCGAAGTTGGGCTTCCGATTGAACTGAACCAAAAACCGGATGTGACTCAATAGTCTGCAAGTCAGGACTAAGCGTTTCCGCAAGATGTTCCTCTGTGGTCGAAAGATTAATGTCCATAAATGAATCTTAGCAGGGACGTCAATTTGGCGTCATTCATGCCACTTTGCTAAAGTGTTGGTTCCAAGATCGTAAAAAACTTTCGAGATACTCCTATATTTGCGTCTTCAATCGCTCACGGCAGGGGTAAACTTTTCCTAAACTCCAATGCCCATTTCTTCTGAAAAGCACTCCATCTTGATTCTTCCGGATCAGCTCTCGGAGCGTAATGCGGCCCTCGTATCGGCCCGAAAGGGAAGGGATCGGCTCCTCTTTGTTGAGTCGAGGCAGACATTCGGCAAGTTGCCCTACCATCGGCATCGTCTCATGCTTTTGCTTTCTGCCATGCGACATTACGCAGAGGAACGGAAAGCCGACGGGTGGGATGTGGAGTACCATCGGTTGGAGAATGCAGCTGATATGCGATCCGTTTTGGAAACGCATTGCAGGGATCAAAAGCCCGCATCCGTTCTTGTTACCCAGCCGAATAATTATGACGAGCAGCTGGCGCTGAAGATATTGGGAGCGAAGTTGCCTGTTCCCCTGACGATCATCCCCACCACTCAGTTTTTGTGCTCCCGGGAAGACTTTCTGGAGATAGCAGGAGATAAGAAGCGGCTTCTCATGGAGACCTTTTATCGCGAGATGCGTCGTCGCACGGGACTGCTTATGGAGGCTGATGATGTTTCCAAGCCACTCGGAGGGCAGTGGAACTACGATCAGGAGAATCGGGCTACCTTTGCCGACTGGAAGAAGGCGGGCATGCCTCGACCGAAAAGGTCGCATCGAATTAAGCAGGATGAAATCACTCGGGAAGTCGCTCGCGAGCTTGATACGATCTATCCCGATGCTCCGGGAAAAGCCGCCGACTTTTCATTGCCGGTCACGAGGTTGGATTCGCTCGAGTCTCTCCGCGAGTTTATCGAATCTCGCTTGCCGGAATTCGGGACTTGGCAGGACTTGATGGTGTCGGAAGATGGGGATCTCTTTCATTCCATCCTCTCACCAATGCTCAACATCGGCCTGCTAGAACCAATGGAGTGCGCGCAGGCAGCAGAGAAGGCCTTCAAAGAAGGGAAGGCTCCCCTCCATGCCGTGGAGGGATTTATCAGGCAAGTGATCGGCTGGCGGGAGTTTGTAAACGGTGTCTACTGGCTGAAAATGCCTGCGTATTCCTTGGTGAACGGTCTCAATGCAACACGAGCGCTGCCACAGTTTTTCTACTCCGGAGAGACCTCGATGAACTGCTTGTCCAAAGCCCTGAGGGAAACGCTTGATAAGGGTTTTAATCACCACATCCAGCGGCTCATGGTTCTGGGAAATTTTTTACTAATGGCAGGGGTTAATCCTCAGGAAGCTCTCCGATGGTTCAATGAGATGTATGTCGATGCCCATGATTGGGTAATGGCTGCAAATGTCCTCGGCATGGCCCTCCACGCGGACGGTGGATTCATGGCTACCAAGCCGTATGCGGCTAGCGGCGCCTACATCAGCAAAATGAGCAACTATTGCAGCGCCTGTTCATTCAGTCCCAACATCAAGAGCGGCAAGGGAGCCTGCCCATTGAATTTACTCTATTGGAACTTCTTTGATACGCATCAGGATCTCTTACTCCGAAATCCAAGGACTGCGATGCCTGTCCGGTCATGGCAAAAACGCGATGCCAAGGTGCGTCTCAACATCGTCGCCGAGGCGGAGAGCTTTTTAGACTCCTTGAGCCATCATCAAGAGAGTCTCTCTTGAATCTGGTGTCGCCTTTCGTCCCGACCAAAAAGCCCAGGATTCAGGGTGACTTGGGCGTGAGAAGGATCTTTTTGTCGTTCTCGGGTTGCAAATGCTGCGGGGCTTTACCCTCGATAAAGACATCCATTTGTTGGCCGACGTATACAGGGATAATGGAGTGATCGAACTGGTAGATGACCTGCAGAACGCGGGTGTCGACGCGTTCGCTGCTGTCGCCGGTGAGCGACTTCTTCACGCTGATGTAGGGTTCGATCCGGACGAAGCGGAGAGGGATGGGATCAGAGTGCATTCCCTTGATGTAGGCGACGGCAACAGCACCTGTCTGGACACGCGAAGCACTATCCTCATCCACGTCGGCGCGGAGTTGTAGGTGGGTGGTTTCCCCAAGCAGAAGGGAAGGCTCTTTCGGATCCGAAGAAGCAACCCCCGCGTATTCGCCCTCGTGCATGTTCTGCCTGAGAATCTCACCATCCCGCGGTGCGCGGACGGTGAGCAGATCGAGCGTCACTTCCGCCTGAGTCAACTGGGCGCGGGCTAGGAGGAGTTCTGCGCGTGCGGAATCAAGGACGGACTCGGCCGACTTAAAATCGAAATACTTCCTCTTCTGCACATCGTCGCTAATCACCCTCTGGGAGAGCAGTCGGTCGGCACGGGCCAGATCATCCTGCTTGTCAGCTACCCTCACCTCGGATTCCTTGACGCGCGCTTCCAAGAGTGCGACTTGGGCCTGCTGAGCGGTGACCTTAGCCCCAGCATCACGGGTATCCTGTCGGAATAGGGGGGCGCCCTTTTTCACCAAGTCTCCGACGCGTACGTAGATATCCGTGATCAATCCCGGCAAAATCGGTGCAACGATGACGTTCTCATTGACCGCCTCAACGATCCCGCGAGCTCCGATGGAGTCGGCATAGGGTGCCCGTGACGGTTCAACCAAGGGGGTTGGTGTTGGGGGGGCTTTCTTCAGCCGGAACACGAGCAGGGTGACTGCGACGATCCCCGCAAGGGCCAGGAAGATACTGAGACGTTTAAGCATGATGATATTCGGCGGCGCGACAGCTCTTCACCACTCTGCCATCTTCCATCTCCGCAATCCAATCTGCGAAGGAAAAAATGCGACTGTCATGAGTGACGACGATCACGCAGCGGTCGGGGGCACAGGCACTCCTCTTGAGAAGTTCCAGAGCATGATGACCGGTCTTGGCATCCAGTGAGGCGGTGGGCTCGTCACAGATGATGAGTTTGGGGTCATGGACTAGGGCACGGGAGATTGCAACGCGTTGCTGCTGCCCCCCTGAGAGCTGTTTTGGAAACGATCGAATCCGCCCGCCCAGACCCACATCTTCAAGGATCGCTGCAGCCTTTTCCTCGGCCTTGCGGTAGTTCCAACCCTGTAGGATGAGCGGGATGGAAACATTCTCCACCACGGTGAGGGTGGGGATCAGGTTGAACTGCTGAAAGATGAATCCCACGTTCTTGCTGCGGAACCCGGTCACCTCCGAGGGACTCATGGAGCCCAGGTTTTTCCCAAAGACCTCGATGCTGCCCGAGTCTATGGCCAAAGTTCCGCAGATCACGCTCAGCAGGGTGGTCTTCCCGCAACCCGAGGGGCCTACAATCATCGTGAGCTCGCCGCAACGCGCCTGGAAGGAGACTTCGCGCAGGGCATAGGTCGGAGTGTCGCCGTTTGGAAAGATCTTCGTGACCTTATCGACGGCAACGGCAACGGAGCCCTTACAAACTTTCGATGAATCGATAGGGCTCATTTGAAGACCACGGCCGGCTCCAGCTTTGCGATCTGGCGGAGGCCAATTGCAGCCGAAAAACAGCAGATGAGTATGATGATGACGGCCACAAAGGCCGGCACCTGCCATGGCATGAAAAAAGGTGGCTGTTCGATTTTGAGGACTTTGTATCCGAAGATCGACGTCAACCCTACACCAAGACCGAAGCCGACAAATCCTACGGAAAAGGATTGGAGAAAGACCATTGCCGCCAGGATCGGCATGCGCGCTCCCATGGCCTTTAGGGCTGCGAGGTAGCGGAGATTATCGAGGATGAAGAGATAGAAGGTCTGCCCAGCGATCGCGATGCCGACGATCACTCCCATCAGAACCACTGTGCCGAAGGAAATCGGGATGCCGGTGTTCTTGATGTACCACCAGATCGTGTTCCAGAAGAGATCGTCCCTCTCAAACGCCTTTAGTCCTGGCAGCTTGCTGATACGATCCGCCAGCTCCTTTGCAGAGACTTCCGGCTTGGGCTCAGCCAGCACGCAGCTCATCATTTTCCGCTGGGGCTTTGCGAACTGCAGGGCCCGGTCATAGGTGGTGTAGACGTAGGGCTGGCCGAGGAAGCTGCGGTTGGCATGGCAGAGAGCCACCACCCGCGCGGTCTTATCGTTGATCTCGAAGGTGGTTCCGATATCGATCGTGATTCCCTTTTTTCGGAATTTATCAACGCCGACCTGATCGATGATGACGGCGTCCGGCATGCGCAGGTCCTCGATCCTACCCTTGGTGATTTCCATGGGGCGTCCGACAAAAGTCGCCGTGTCGAGTCCCACCAACTGAACGTTCTGGAATGATCCGTCGCTGAGTCGGGCCTGCTCGATGCCGATATAGAGGGGAACGGCCCATTCGACTCCAGGTATACCGCGGACCCTTGTGACATCGATTTCCCGAAGCGGGATGACTTCGTTGACCTGTTCCACCTTGGCATCAAAGACCCATACTTTTGCTCCAATGTTGCGGACTGTCGCGGAGGTCCAAAGCATGAGGCCGCAGAAAACCGAGGCCTGCTGGGTCATCAGCAAGGAGCAGAAAGTCAGCCCCACGATGAGCATCATGTACTTCGCCCGATCCCGGAAGAGCATTAGGAGAGCTATGCGGAGCATGGGGGTTGGGTGATGGGGAATCGGGGATGGGCTATGGGGGATAGAACAACAGCCAAGATCTTCAGTCCCTATCACCCATGCCCGAGAACCTATTACCAATTTGTCGCTCGGCATACTTGGCGAGCATGTCGTACTCAAGATTCACAAAGCTCCCGGCGCGGAGGTCTCCGAGGTTTGTTTCCTGAAGGGTGTGAGGGATGATCCAGAGGCCGAAGTGACCTTCATCTAGCGAAGAGACCGTAAGCGAAACTCCATTCACGGCTATCGATCCCTTTTCGATGAAGTAACGGGCTCCCGCCGGGGGAAGCTCGATCTGAAGGTTGAGATCAGAACCTTGGTGCTCCGCCGAGATCACCTCGGCCTTGGTATCGATATGACCTTGGACAAAGTGTCCGCCGAAGCGCCCGTCAGCGCGCAGGGCGCGTTCCAGATTCACCCGTGATCCGGGAGCCAGATGACCGAGATTGGTTCGTGTAAGGGTCTCTCCCAGGAGATCGAAACTTGCTGAAGCGGCATCCTTGGTGGTGACGGTGAGGCAGCAACCATTGACCGCCAGGCTTTCTCCCAGAGAGAGCTCGACCGCCAAGGGTGTTTCGAGAATCAGGCGGGCAGCATCACCGCGCTTCTCGAGCGAGCGAACAGTCCCGAGTGATTCGACTAGTCCCGTGAACATAGCGAGATACTACCCGAGAAACAACCAACCGGCCAGCGCTAGCACCGGGAGCAGAATTGGGAGTGCGTAGCGGACGATGTATCCGAAGAAGTCGGGAGGCCTTGCGCCGAACTGTGCGACGACGCTCTTGACCATGAAATTAGGGCCGTTGCCGATATAGGTCATTGCGCCGAAAAAGACGGCCCCCATGGAAATGGCGATCAGGTGTTTGGGGTCTTGGGTGGCAATACGAAGTACATCTTGGGGATTGCCCAGCGTCCCGCCCTGCAGACCCAGTTCCACGGAGAGGAAGGCCAAGTAGGTGGGCGCATTGTCGAGGAACGAGGATAGGATGCCGGTCAGGTAATAGAAGTGAGCCGAACCCATTCCCATCGACCCGGCCAACTGCGGGGCGTGATGCTCCAGATAATCAAGGGCAGGTACCATTGTGGCAAAAATACCCAGAAAGAGCCACGCCACTTCCTTGATCGGAGCGAAGCTGAAGTCATTCCTCGCGTGCGTGAGTCGCGGAGTGAGATGCCACGAAAGTAGCGCAGCCACCGCCATCATGATTTCTCTCCAGGGGCTGGGAAGGAACACCGCGCCGATAATGGCTGCCATGGGAAGCAAGTTCCAAAATCCTTCAAAGGCCCAACGCTCTTCGGCAGTCTCCTCCTCTCGGATAGCGCGGGGAGCGCGCAGGAAATTCTCCCGGTCGATAAGATAAAAAATCCCGATCAGCAGGCCGACGACCAACAGCCACGGCCGCCAGAGATGCTCCAGCGTCCACCAGAAGGGGATTCCCTTAAGGAAGCCCAGGAAGAGTGGGGGATCGCCGATGGGCGTGAGGCCGCCGCCGACATTGGAGATAAGGAAGATGAAGAAGGCCGTGTGGAAGCCGGTGATGCGGTATCGATTCATCCGCACCCACGGGCGGATGAGCAGCATGGAGGCTCCCGTGGTGCCGATAACACTGGCCAAAACCGAACCAATCAAGAGAAAGAGGACGTTCTTCCATGGCGTGGCCTCACCAGAGACCCTGATATGGATACCCCCCGCTACGATGAAAAGGGCAGCCATGATGACAACAAAGCTGATGTACTCATGCAGAGGCTCGAGCAGGCGCCCGCCTCTTCCAAGAATCAGCAGGTAATAAAGCGCTGTGCTTCCACCAAGGATCACCGAAACCTTTGGGTAATGACGCTCCCACCAGTGATGAGCTAGGAAAGGCATCACGGCGATAGCCAGCAACTGAAGGAGAAAGGGGAGCAGGAGCAGATGCCCTGGGAGATAATGAGGGACTTCGGCAGCTGTCATGGCACCCAGTCTTTTTCATGGACATCACGGGTTTCGCGAGCAAATTCATCTCCCTTGAATTTATTCCATTCCGGTTTCTTCGCTCGCTGTTTTTTGTTTGCCGCCTCATTGCTGACCTTTTCGGGATGCGCCTCGGTGGGAGTCGGCAATGTTTTTTCCAAGGGAGAAGCTCCAAAAAAACTTCCCGCCAGGATTTATGTCCAGGAATTCAAAACGCCGCATGACAGCTTCCGCGTGGATCGTGGGGGCAAAGACCTGACGACCTTTATCACTGCCGAGAAACTCGCCCTCGCCCAAGAGATCGTTGCTCAACTGAACAAGTATGTTGCTCCAGCCGAAATCCTTGCGGCGGATAAGGAGCCGCCTCGAGGAAACTACTGGCTCGTAACCGGGATCTACGACCGTGTGAATCAGGGAAGTCGCGCCTTAAGAACGATTGTTGGCTTCGGAGCCGGGGGAACCAAGCTTGAGACTCGCGTTCAGGTTTTCTCTGTTTCCGGGAAGAAACCTTCACAATTCCTCTCTCTCCTCACTTCGGGGGGGTCCGGCCTAGCACCCGGCGCGTGGGCGGCCTTCACGCCTGCAGGAGCCTTCTCTGTGCCGGGTGCGGTGGCAAATGCAGGAGGCGCCTCACTAGGAGGACTTTCGATTGACCGGAAGAGGACGGCGCGCGAGATCGCTGCCACGATTTCGGAGTATTGTTTTCAGCACGGCTTGGTTCCAGAACGGAAGACCCGCCGACCTAAAAAACTCGGCGAATTGCCCTTTTTCCAGCGCCCTGATTTCGTCGTTCCGAAAAGCGGATTGTAGCAACCGCAGCACAAGTCTTCAGCGTCTTTTTGAAGTGATCCTTTTCAAGAGCACGGCTCTCTGATTGGCTCCTTGGGTTACTCGGATCCCGCCGAGCCTTCACTTCCAACCCAACCCATTTTTATGACCACCACTCTCCGTAAAACTAAAATCATCTGCACCTTGGGCCCTGCGACCGAGTCACCGGAGCGCCTCCGCGAGATGATCCTGGCTGGAGCCAATATCTTCCGGCTCAACATGAGCCACGCCCAGCATGATTGGGTGCGCCAGATCGTCCCGACCATCCGCGGGATCGCCGCCGAGCTCGACATGCCGGTTGGCATCCTGCTCGACACTCAGGGGCCTGCTGTCCGCACCGGTGACCTCCCCACAAAACTCGATCTCAAGGTGGGCGACATCATGGAGTTCACCGTCCGCGGTGCCCGCAGCGAGGAAATCTATTCGGTCAACGTCAACTACGACGGCCTGATCGACGACATCAATGAGGGTGACGTTGTCCTCGTGGACAACGGAGTTATTCATCTCAAGGTTCTTTCCAAGATCAATAACCGCATCCGCTGCGAGGTGCTCACACCCGGAGCGCTTGGCTCCCGCCGTCATATCAATCTGCCAGGCGTGAAGGTCAATCTGCCCCCTCTCACGGAAAAAGACATGGCTGATATTGCCGTCGGGACCGAAGTCGGTGTCGACTTTGTAGCCCTGAGCTTCTGCCGCGAACCTTCTGACATTGTCGAAATGCGTCGTGTTCTGGCCCTCCATAACAGCAAGGCCCGGGTCATCGCAAAGATCGAGGATCAGAGCGCCGTCAAGCTGATCGCCGAGATCATCAAGGAGACTGATGCCGTCATGATTGCCCGCGGAGATCTTGGCATCGAATGCCCGATGGAGGAATTGCCCATCATCCAGCGCAAGATTCTTAAAATAGCCCTGAAGATCGGCAAACAAGTCATCGTCGCCACGCACATGCTGGAGTCGATGATCGAAAACCCCGTCCCAACCCGCGCCGAGGTCACCGATGTCGCCAATGCAGTCTTCGAACAGGCCGATGCGATCATGCTCAGCGGAGAGACCACGGTTGGCAAATATCCTATCGACTGCGTCAAGGTTCTCGACCGGATCGCCCGGCGCATCGAGCGCAGTGGCAGCGCCCACTTCGCCGAACAGACCTCACTGCTTACGCCCCGCCAGAAGACCGCTTACTCGGGTGTCGTGCTGGCCAACTCGTTTGCCAATGCAAGCATTGCCGTCCTGACCCGCCACGGCGATATGGCCGACTACACCAGCCACATCCGTCCCGAGCACGCCACCATCTATGCCATTACTCCATCGGAAGTGACGGCTCGCCATCTCACGCTAAACTGGGGCGTGATGCCGATCGTGATGCCATTTGGGGCGACTCCCGAGGAGTCCGTCAAAAAGGCCGAAGAGCTGCTTCTTTCCCGAGGCCTCCTCAATAAAGGAGATCAACTCATCGTGATGAGCGACATCATCGAGGGGGACGAGAAGTTTGATTCCATTCAGCTCCGCAAGATCTAGGCGGTAATCTGGTAAAGGGCCTTAGTTGGGGGCTTGGGATTTTCGCGCCGTGCTGTGTTGCTGCTCGTTCGGCGTAGGAGAACTACGCCTTCCCTCTCTCGCCTGGTGCACCATTCAAACTTCCTAACTCTAATAGAATCATCAGAGTCATCTTTCTCTGCGCCTCAGCGGGAGATTTTGCAGTGCCTAAAAGTCCTTAGTCTTTATTCTAGCTGCCCAGCTCCACCCTGAGCTTTTCCAGCTCCTCCCAGCGGGCCATCGCTTTCTCGATGGTCTGGTGAAGCTGATGGAGTTCCCCTTCGACCTTTTGGAATTCGCCGCCTTTGCTTTGGTAGAGAGCCGGATCGGCCAGTCTTTCGGAAAGTTCTGACTGCTTGGCCTCCAGTTCCTCAAGCTTTGCTGGAAGGTCATCGAGCTCTTTCTGTTCGCGATTCAGGAACTTGCGTCCTTTCTCCGTCTTTCCAGCCTTCGGTGCATTGATAACCGGTGTCGAAGCGATGGGCAGCGATGCAACGCGATCCAATTCGCGGCGCTGATTGACCCAGTCTTCGTAGCCTCCGGTGTACTCGGTGATGCGACCCTCTCCCTCGAAGACATAGGTGCTGGTCACCACATTGTCTAGGAAGGCGCGGTCATGGGAGACGACCATGAGTGTTCCCTCGTAGCCGACCAGGAGCTCCTCGAGCAGCTCCAGGGTCTCGGCATCGAGGTCGTTAGTCGGCTCATCGAGCACGAGGACATTTGCTGGTTGCAGAAAGAGGCGCGCCAGCAGAAGGCGGTTTCTCTCACCGCCGGAGAGCATCTTGGCGGGCATCCGAATACGATCGGAGGGGAACAGGAAATCCTTCAGATAGGTATGGATATGGACAGGCCTTCCCTGGAAGGTCACGGTCTCAGCATCGCCCGCTACGTTCTGGCCCAGGCTCTTCTCTCCGTCGATCTGGTCGCGGAGCTGATCGAGATAGACGACCTGGAGCTTGGTGCCCAGCTTCACGGATCCCTCTGTAGGCTCCAGTTTGCCGAGCAGCATTTTCAGGAGTGTCGTCTTGCCTGCTCCGTTGGGGCCGATGATCCCGATCTTATCCCCTTTCCAGAGGGTTGCGGTGAAGTCACTGACAATGGGGTGATCTCCGTAATGAAAGGTGATGTTCTTTGCCTCGATGACCTTCTGGCCCGAGGAGCCGGCTTCCTGAATCTCGATCTTGGCCGAACCGACACGCTCGCGGCGTTTGCCTCGTTCTGCGCGCAGAGATTTTAAGGCGTGCACGCGGCCTTCGTTCCGGGTTCGCCGAGCCTTCACGCCTTGACGGATCCATGCTTCTTCTTGGGCAAGTTTCTTGTCGAAAGCGGCCCATTGCTTCTCCTCGGCATCGAGGAAGGCCCCCTTGCGCACAAGGTAGGTGTCGTAGTCGCAGGCCCAGCTGGTAAGACTCCCGCGGTCGAGCTCGACGATGCGGGTGGAGAGCTTCCGGAGGAATGCGCGGTCGTGGGTCACAAAGAAAAGGGTCGGCCGGACCTTCAACAGGAAGTTCTCGAGCCAGAGGATCGACTCGAGGTCGAGATGGTTGGTCGGCTCGTCGAGCAGCAAGACATCGGGCTGTCCCACAAGGGCGCGGGCGAGTAGCACTCGGCGCTTCATGCCTCCGGAGAGACTCTGGAATTCTTTTTCGGCAGGAAGTTTCATCTCATCCATCAAATCCTCGACGCGTACGTCTGCTTCCCAGTCTTCCTCAGTACCACCGATCCGGAGGCCACTATGGATCACTTCGTAGACCGTCCCAAGGATGCCGTCCGGCACTTCCTGAGGGAGTCTTGTCAGTACGACTCCATTGGGCTTGGTGATGTCTCCCGACTGCGGTTTTTCCTCGCCGGAGATGACCCGCATGATGCTGGTCTTGCCGGTGCCGTTGCGTCCCACTAGGCAGACGCGCTCACCGGGATCGATCTGCAGGTCGACTTTGTCGAGAAGCGGAAGGTCTGTGTAGCGGAGGGTGACCTGCTGGAGTTGGAGAAGAGGCATTGGGCAGAAAGGATGAAGGTTGAATTATGAAGAATGAAAAGGCGCCTCCGAAGGGGCTTTGCTTGTTTCGCCAAGGCGATGTTATTCCAGGCGTAAGCCGAGAACTCCGAAGATCAGCAGACAAAAATTGCTGGGGGCTTTTTGTCTTGGGTGCAGGAACCTAACAGCCTTTAACCTTAGGAAGCACTGAATAAATCCCATGATGGCCGCTGAAGAGGATTTGATTGTTTTCCAAGGCGTGCAGCGCAGCGGCAATACCCTTGCGGTCTTGCCCAAGCAAGCAACGCAGGAAAACGGCCAAATGGTCTCAGCCCAAGGGGTTGCGGAGATAATAGAGCCGGAGGCTGTGTTGGCTTCGCGCTTACAGACCGCATGGGGATGCGCGCGCGAAGCCGTCTTGCCTGCGGCCCATGGCTTGCCCGGTCGTTGCTTCGCATCCGCAACGGCCTCCCGCAACGGCCTCTATGCGATTTATTCAGTGCTTCCCGAAGCGCTATAGCCTTGGATTAGTGGTTCAAGGGCCCGTTCGCCGATGGCAGTCTGGGCATGCTTGGAGCGCTTGTTGCCGGCTCGTTCAGCCAGGGCTTGTCCTGAGCACCCATTTGCAGGGAGTTCATCAGGACATAGAGGAGCTGTTCCAGCTGAGCCGCATCGCATCGGTAGACGTCTTTCGCTCCTGCGGGTGGTTGCCAGGTGGAAACTGGGAATCCAGGAGCATAAGAAAGCTCTCCGATAAGAAAGGACATGGCGAAATCGCTTCGCCGGATGTCGATCCGCTTCGGGGTGTACTCGGAGCAGATCCAGAGCTTGGCTGAGAAATCCTCCGCGTTGGCACCCTTCGCCACTTCGGGGATCAGGCCGCCCGAGATGATACGGCAGGAACTGCCGCCGACATCGGCGATCTCCTGGGATTGGTCGAGTTGAAAGAGCGCGGGAAGCAGAACCGCCTGCTGGGCTGTGAAGGGAAGCTGAAGAGGGGAGCTGTTCTTCTGTTGGAGATGGGGCTTCTGCTTAAACTGACTCAGCAGGAACTGGATTTTAGCACCGGGCACAGCCCAGACCTGGTTGCCGTCACGACAGACCGTCAATGTCTCCCCCATTACCGGGGCCTCGACACGGATCCTGCCGGGATACTGGATCTTAGCAGTGAAGGTCGCCCCCTTGATCGCCTGCGGAAGGCGGCCAGCCACCTGATCAACAGTAGCTCTCAGCGTCAGAGCGCGATCTACGGACTCGCTTCCCCCTAGGAGAACGGCCGCCATGGGGGTGATCATCTTGGAGAGGATGTCGTAGCGGTTCTCCGAGGGAGCTGGTGCTGACGATGCGGGTACTGAAGATGAAGTTGCCGACGTTGCTATTGTTGTATTGGTCGAAGGCCGCATTGCCGCATTGCCGGGAGCTGCTTGTGAATCCGATTGAGGATCCGCTTTTGGATCTGCGGCGCGAAGGGAAACTGAGAGACAGGCAACGGCTAGCAGCTGAGCTAGAAAAGTGGCTTGTAAGACTGGACGGAGCATCCCCTCTTGATAACGGTCTCCCCACCTCATGGCAAAGCTGCAATCAAGGGTAGCCGGCCAAACGCCGACTTCACCCTTGTTCTGCCGGGGAGTACGAGGATGATAGAAAGGTGTCCAGCAAGCTGAATATCGAGGAAGTCATCACACGACTCGGGCTGAAACCTCATCCCGAGGGTGGGTATTATGCCGAAACTTTCCGTTCCTTGGAGAGCGTTATGCTCTCCGATGGAAGGCAGCGCTCTGCCGGCACGGCCATCTATTTCCTGCTCCCGGAGGGTGCTTTTTCAGCCCTTCACCGCGTGGCGGGTGACGAGTGCTGGCACCACTATGGGGGAGCCCCACTCGAGTTGGTGATGATCTCCCCCAAAGGCTCCCTGGAGCGGGTTACTCTTGGCCCTGATCTCAAGGCTGGACAGCGCCCCCAGCATGTCGTGCCGTCGGGATGGTGGCAGGCGACTAGGCCTCTGGACGGTGGCTCCGCACTGGCGGGATGCACGGTGGCTCCAGGATTTGACTTTGCGGATTTCGAGATGCCCTCCCGTCCGGTTCTGCTGGAGCTATTTCCAATCCATGCGGCGGTGATTCTGGAGTTTACCTATCCCTAGGAAACCGTGATTCTTGGAACTATGCCTTTATTGCTCGGTAGCGGAATCGTCTATGCCTTTCTCGAGTCGACACCCGAGGGAAAGGCGGTCCTGCTTGTGCTCTTCGTTGGTTCGATTTTCAGCTGGTCGGTGATGATCACCAAGATACGAGTCCTTGGATTTGCTAAGAAGCAATCTGAGCGTTTTATGGCCCTGTTCCATCGGGATCGGGAGCCACTGAATATTTTCGAGACCAGTCTGGAGTTCGAGGGATCTCCCCTCTTTGAGATCTATCAGGCCGGTTGCGAGGAGCTCTGCTTCCAGGTGCTCGGATCGATCGAGGTCGACGAGACGTTCCAGTCGCGTCTGAAATACGCGGAGCGCATCACGCCTGCACAGATGCGCTCAGTTCAGGCTGCCATGGAGCGCGCCGTCGGGGAATCATCGCTCAAGCTGGAATCCCAGATGATCATTCTCTCCACTGCGGTCAGCGGCGCTCCCTTTGTCGGTCTGCTCGGAACTGTCTGGGGTGTCATGGATGCCTTCGGCGGAATTGCCGCCTCGGGAAGTGCCAGCCTTGCGGCCATGGCGCCCGGCGTCTCAGGAGCCCTGATCACCACGGTGACCGGCCTGCTCGTCGCGATCCCGGCCATGTTCGGATACAACTTTTTAGTAACCAGCGTCCGCGGGATGATTGTCTCCTGCGACAACTTTGCCGCGGAACTCTCCAGCGAGATCGAGCATCGCTACGTCACCCACGGGAGCCGCAACGGTTAGGAAACCGCTGAAGAAATCCCATGCGCAGATTCTCGGACCGCAACGCACTGCACACACTCAGTGAGCTGAATGTGACGCCGCTGCTCGACTTGGCGTTCGTGCTGCTGATCATCTTCATGATCACCACACCGCTCATGGAGAACAGCATGGACCTGATCGTACCGAGCAGCTCGACGGCGAAGTCGGAAGTGAACCCCTCGCAGATTCAGACCCTTTCTGTGGATAGGAATGATGTCATCAAGCTGAACGAGCAGATCGTTCCCGCGGCCGATCTCCAGAGTCGTCTGGCCTCACTCAAGCGGGAGCAGCCGAACCTTGCTGTCGTCGTGCGGCCCGACAAGGACCTGCCTGTCCAGAATTTCGTCCGTGTCATGGACCTGCTTCATAAGGCCGGCATTTCGAAAGTTGGTGTGATGACTCGGCCCGAGGCTCAGGGATCCAAGCAATAGCCTCCGATGAGTGTGCAAGAACCCCGCTTCCGCAGGGCGCTTATCGTCGTCGGCCTAATCCATGTCATCCTGATCGGCGGACTCCTCTGGTTCTTCAACAGGCCGATCAAGAAACCCTCCGGTCAGCTCACTTGGATGGAGACGGGCTCTTTTTCTGCTCCTCAGGAAACTACCGCTGCGCCTGTCATCAAGTCTCCATTGGAAAAACAAGAGGAAAAAGAAGAGCCAGAGCAGCCCCTCTTTACTAAATCGCATCCCACGCCCATTCCTCTCCAGGAGAACGAGAAACAGGCCCCCCAAACACCAGAGCCACCTTCTGAGATCTCTTTGGCCACGCCGACCCCTACTCCCACGCCAACGCCCATAGCGACCCCCACGCCCACTCCCACACCGAAACCGACGCCCAAGCCTACCCCCAAGCCAACACCAAAACCGACTCCGAAGCCGACCCCTACTCCCACGCCAACTCCTAAAGAGACTCCAAAGCCGACTCCCACGCCGGAGGAAAAACCCACTCCCGAGCCAACGCCCAAACCATCTCCCAAGCCAACACCGAAGGCCTCCCCTCATCATACACCCGCCAAGCCGAAGCCCACACCTTCGCCTGAATCAAAAGCCAAGCCAACGCCGAAGCCCTCTCCCAAAGTAGAGAAAGCTCAGAAATCAGAGAAGTTGGAGAATGATAACGAGGATCACCCCGCCAAAAAGGCCTCCTCCCAAAGTGCTGAGAAATCCTCTGAAGGCTCCAAGAAGAGCTCCAGCGACACCAAGAAATCCTCCACGGCAAAGGGTGAAGGCTCAGGCAACTCTGATGCCAAGTCGGCCTTCCTTGCCTCCAAGGGTGGGGGAACCGGTACGGGTGGGTCGGGTGGTAACGGTGCCGATCCCGGCACCGTCGACGCCTATCACAGCCTGATCCACGACCGCTTCTACAGCCAGTGGGAGCAGCCGACCTCGATATCGACCGAGCATCGCCACGACTTTGCCACCGTCCTGAAGATCACCATCCAGCGCGACGGCACGATCAGCGACTTCTCGTTGGCAAAACCGAGCGGCAACCCCGTCATGGATCAGTCGGTCCTAGAAGCCGCCCGCAAGGTCATCAAGATCGCCCCGGTTCCCGAGAAAATGGGCAATTCAGGCGGATACACGATTAACATTAATTTCGAGCTCGAATAGCCAGCCTTCAAGCCCTTTGAGGGTCACGGTTTCGTTTTCATCGGAAGAGACAGGTTCCAGACGATGTCGCCTTCTCCGCGGAACTCTCCCGGTTGGCCGTCGAGGGTTTTCAGATTCCAGGCCGGGGCCCACAGGAGAAAGGTTCCGTTAGGTTGGAGGCGATAGTGCATCGGTTTGCCCGTGGTGGGGGCCGTTGGGAGTGAGGCGAGATACCCGGGCACCAAGGCATCGAGGGAAGAGGGGTAGGAGCCTTCCCCGATCCGATAGCGCTCCAGCGCGCAGGCGATGATGGTCTGATTAACTTGGGTTTGTCCTTGGGCGGCCTTGATCACGCTTCCGTCCAATGCAGGCAGGCAAAGCAGAGCCAGGACGTTCACTGCCTGTATCCAGCGAGGGGATTGCTTCAAGGCTTGAATCTCGGGAAACACGGGCACGCTGCTGTTCCATGGTTTCCCCGGCGGCTGTTCGAGATTCTCCAGCGTGTGCTGCATGATCCGGTTGAACGATGCAACTTGGAGCGGGAGAATCGAACGGCCGGGAAGTTTTCGACTCCCCTCGACGATTGTTTGGTTTGGATTCCGGAGCAGTGTGTTCACACAGGCCCGCTCGCCTCTCAGACAGATCGCAAGATTCCGCTGAAGCTGAATTTCCCGAAGGTTTTGCTCGAAGCCGGAAAGCTGGGTTTTGCTCCATCCGTGGAGGGAAATCCCACGATTGATTGCCTCGAGGGCGATCGTTATCAGGGCCTGCCTGACCAGGAAAGGCATCACGACCGGTTCATTCTCAAGTGACTTCTGCAGGGCAAGTAGTCCTGCGATATCCGCGGCGGCGTTTGGTGAATCTCCCAGTGCGAGATTGGCGTGACACCTCGCACCCAGCACCTGTCCCAATCCAAGAATCGGGGTCAGATGGGGCATGGCGGCTGTAAAACCGTCCTGGTATCTTATAGGGAGCGAGGCTCCGGGCCTCTTGGATAACTCTGCAATCATCCGGAGTGTGGGAGTTGCAGGTTCGGCCAAATCCAAGGTCAGCTTCGCGACTGCCGGGGAACTTTTCGGATCAGATGATGCTCCCAAGCTCTTCTTCAGGGCCATCAGTGCTTTGGACCGATCTTCCGGAGGAGATTTCCGCTCAGGCAGAATCGTCATCAGTCGATCCGTTTCCTCACCTGCAAGCGGCACCTTCCATTGATTGATCTGACATTGTTCCTTGGGGAGTCCGGAATAGAAAAGTTCAAGCCAAAGAGGGGCTGCAAAGAAGTTCGCGGCATCTTCGGGAGGGGGAGCGACCAATTCCTCGAAGGTCAGCTTTTCACCTTTTGACTTGAGGGATGATTCGGTCTGTTTCCATGCGAGATTGCTGGAGACGCGGGCGCACCATCCCGCCATTCCCAACTGTGCGCACACCGGAAGGGCAACAAAGAAAAGCAACACTACAACCAAGCAACCGATGCCAAGCCATTTCAGGAAGCGCTTCATCAGCGTATAATGCTAGGGAAGCGCGGATCTGGGTTCATCCTTTTAATTTCATCCCGGCGGTTTTAAGCTTCCCTTATGCCAGCAGCCGTAGCCGAAAGTCTGATCGACCGCGTGATCGAGGGGGAGCGCATTTCGCCCGCCGATGCTCTGGAGCTCTATCGGCTACCGCTGGAGGAGCTTGGTGCCTTAGCCGATCACCGCAGAAAGCTCGCTCTGACGGAGGCCTATGACGGAGCGGGAAATGATGTGGTGACCTACATCATCGACCGGAACATCAACTACACGAACATCTGCAATGTTTATTGCAAGTTCTGCGCTTTTTACCGGACCGAGAAGGATTCCGATTCCTATGTGATCACCCATGAGGAGATCGACCAGAAGCTCGACGAACTTACGGCCGCTGGAGGCATTCAGATCCTGATGCAGGGGGGGCACCATCCCTCTCTTACGATTGATTGGTATATCGACCTGCTCTCCCATATTCGGGAGAAGTATCCCCATGTGAACATCCACGGGTTCAGCCCGCCGGAGTTCAATCACTTTGCCGAAGTCTTCAAGATGCCGCTTGAGGAGGTCATCCGTCTCTTCAAGCAGGCTGGCCTCGGCTCGATTCCCGGCGGGGGAGGCGAGATCCTGGTCGACAGCGTTCGTAACCGGATCGCGCCGCTCAAGGCCAACAGCGACCAGTGGCTCAAGGTGATGGAGATAGCTCACAACATGGGCTTGAGTTCCAGTGCCACGATGATGTTCGGCCATGTCGAGACGCTCGAGGACCGGATCGAGCATCTCGGACGTCTTCGTGCCCAGCAGGACGAGACTGGTGGTTTCACGGCTTTCATCTGTTGGACTTTCCAGCCCGACAATACAAAGCTCCGTGCTGAACCGGTCGGCTCTGCGGAATATCTCCGGATGCAGGCCCTCTCCCGCATCTTCCTAGACAATATTACAAATGTGCAGAGCTCCTGGGTCACTCAAGGACCCAAGATCGGCCAGGTGGCGCTGCGCTACGGAGCGAACGACTTCGGCAGTGTCATGATGGAAGAGAATGTCGTGAGCAAGGCCGGCACCAGTTTCCGACTCGAGTCCCAGGAGATCGAGACGCTCATCCGAGAGGCCGGATACACTCCACGACGTAGGAACAACTGGTACCAGCTGGTCGATTGACCGGCGCCTTGTGAAGCCGCTGTTCCTCTTCTTCCTGCTCTGTGCGGGTTTGCCGGCCCAGAATCCGAATGGGACGAACGGGACGAACGGGACGAACAATGCTGCCGTTCCTCCCAGTACTACTCCGGCGAAGGATCCGCGCTATATCGTGGAGGATGAGCATTTCGAGAGTGATGCCGGCAAGGCGACCGACCAGCTTGCCAAGGAGGGCAAACTCGTCACCTACACGCAGCTTGCCAAGAGCCTGCCTAAGAGCCGTGCCGAGTTGGCGCTTCCGGCAGTGGCCGGGAGCCCTCACTCACCCACCGAGCTAGCGGAAACACTCCGCCACAGCACGGTGGCTATGGGTTTGCGCTACCAAGAGCCCCACTCAAAGAAGTGGCGTTTCATGATTGGCGCCACCGCCTTCGCCGTGGCGCCTGAGACGCTCTCCACGTCGCTGCACGTGATGACGATCGACCCGACTTTGATGCGAGAGGCTCAGGCCGTGGCGGTGACGGAGGAAGGGAAGGTTTTTCCCGTCACTGAGATCATCGCCTCAAGCGACCGCGCCGACACCTGCCTGATCAAGGTTCCCGGCCTGATGCTCCCGGCCCTGCCGCTTCGGGTGGGAGTGCGTCCGGGTGAAGCGGTTTGGTGCATGAGTCATCCGGATGGATTCTCCTTCATGTTCACGGGCGGACAAGTCGCCCGGATCAGTCGCGACCGCTACGATGAGAAGCATCAGCCGGCGCTCCATGTCGAGGTGACGGCTGAGTACTGCCCAGGCTCTAGCGGCGGAGCGGTGACCGACGCCGAGGGTAACGTCATCGCTCAGGTTTCCAGCATCAACAACTATGACGGCTTCACATCGCGCGATGGCAAGGCGGTCAATGGGATCGTTTCGGCTAGGACCTGCACCGCGACCGAAGAGCTGTTGGTGCTTACGAAGCCTGGTGAAAACGAACCGGTGCCTCTTCCCACGCCCACGCCGATGCCGAAACCGAAACACCGCGCTCCAAAATCCCAATCCTTGCCAGCATCTACACCCACACCCAGGGCTCGCTAGCGCAAAGTCGATTTATTCTACCTGAAAAAACCAAAATAATTCTCCCGCAGAGGCGCAGGGACGCAGAGTTAAATAACAATGGGTTCCGGGAAACGGCGTATTGCGTATTGTGATAATGCCTAATCCAATTCAGACAGGGCAATCTTCGCAAAACCCCTTCTATCGAATTATTTGAATGTACGCGGATGTCTCGTCCATCCATTGATTCATACCAAAAAACTCCGCGCCTCTCCGCCTCTCCGCCTCAGCGGGAAAATGCTTAAGACGAAACTATCCGTCTAACGGGCAGGACTTTATTTGAGGTGCGGGCAAGAAAATCCCAAAGGCTCAGTCTTTGCCCGGAGGGTGGACGGGACGCTTGAAATTCAGCATCAGGATACGGCGTCCGTCCGTCTCGGTCACGGTGACCACATAGTCGCCAATCTTCACGCTTTCGCCGCGAACGGGGAGATGTCCCAGCATCTGGGTCACATAGCCGCCGATGGTGCTGACTTCGGTCTCCTCGAACTTGAGGTCTGCTTCCTCCGCCAGATCATGCAAGGCCAAGGTTCCCTCCGCGTTGAATTCCCCGTCGCGGATATTTGTGATCTCCTCCTCCTGAGTATCGAACTCGTCATGGATGGAGCCGACAAGTTCCTCAAGGACATTGTCCAGGGTGACGATGCCGACCGCGCCGCCGTATTCATCGACGGCAATGGCCAGATGGGCATGCTTTCCGAGAAAATAGTTCAGGAGCTTCTCGAGAGGCATCATTTCGGAGACATGATGGATGGGCCTTTGGATGCCCTTCAGGTCTTTTTTTCCGGAGTGGACCATGCGGAGCAGATCCTTGATGTGGACTAGGCCGACGGAGTCGTCCAACGCCCCGTCGCAAAGAGGGAAGCGCGTATGGCGCGAGTCGATGGCTTTTTTCAGTTCTGCGTCGAACGGTTCTTCCAGATCCAGCAGGATAACGTCGCTGCGGGGGGTCATGATATCACGCACAACCCGGTGGCGTAGATCTAACGCATTGACGGCCAGTTGCTCGCCAAGAATGGAGACCTCTTCGGCTTCGCGGCTCTCTGTCAGAATCACCCGAAGCTCCTCGTTGGTGAGGGCGCGTTCGGAATCCTCCGGTGGTTCGACCTTGAAAACGTGCCTCAGCAGGAAATTCGCCGAGCGGTTGAGAAAGCCGATGATCGGCCGGAACAACGTGTAGAAGAAACTGAGCGGCGGGCTGAGCCAGAGGGCCAGCTCGACAGGCTTGCGGATGGCCAGCGACTTGGGTGCCAGTTCTCCAAGCACGATGTGGAGGAAGGTGATCAGTGAGAATGCCAGGATGAAGGAAACGGTCGTAACCACGGCGGGCGCATTGATGCCAGCAAGATGGAATGCCGGCTCGATCATATGCGCCAGGAAAGGCTCGCCCAACCAACCCAGGCCTAGACTCGCTAGGGTGATGCCAAGCTGGGTGGCGGAAATGTAAGCCTCCAGATGCATGGTGATATGCTTGGTCAGCTTGGCACGGGCATCACCCTGCTCGATGAGGGTGTCGAGCTGGCTGCCGCGGATCTTGACGATGGCCAACTCGGAGGCGACAAAAAAACCGTTCAGCAGGACCAGGAGAAAAAGAACCAGCAGTCGCAGAAAAATCATCTCGCCGGATTCCCATTGGGAGGCCGGGGGTAGGATGGCTGGCAGATGGGCGGGATCCCCTGCCGCCACCGCCAGAATGGCAGCAACGAACACCATGGGTGATCTCAGTTAGCGAGATGGCAAAAACCGATGCGTGCGGGGGTTGAAGAATTAGAATCCTGTGAAAGCATCTTGGGATTCATACTCTTCTTGATCAATTCAAGGATACCCTCTCGAGAGAGAGGGTAAAACAGATTCGAATTACCAGCTCGACTTGGTCACGCCCGGAATCATTCCGTTGGTGGCCAATTCGCGGAATGTGATACGCGAGAGCTTGAAGCGGCGCAGGAAGGCGCGGCGACGTCCCGAGATCTGGCAGCGATTTACCAGACGGACAGGGCTCGCATTGCGGGGAAGCTGGCTGAGGCCGATATAATCTTTCTTTGCCTTGAGCTCGGCACGAAGTTCCGCCCACTTAGCGACGGTCTCGCGTTTGCGTTTATCTCTTTCAAGCCATGAAGTCTTTGCCATAGGGACGGGAGAGCGTATGGAAAATCCGTGCCTGTGCAAGATCTTTTTTCAAGACATCTCCCCGCCGCTCTCTCCTTTCTGGTTGTCGGGGAGGGTGACTTCACGCCAAGGATAGCTGATGGCAACAACGTCCACAGCAAAACCGGCACAGAAAAAAGCGCCTGCTCGCCTGATCATCTCCGAGAGCGAGTCGGGAGCCGACATGCTGCATGCCACGGGATTCAGGGCGCCTGATTCTTTTGTCTACCTGGAGAGTCGTGGGCGCACGGCGATACTGCTCAGTGATCTCGAGTTCGATCGCGGGAGGCGCGAGGCAACTGTGGACGAGGTGGTCTCGCAGAGTGAGTTGTCGGCGAGCTTGGAAAAGTCCCTTGGTAGAAAGCCTTCGCCCGCCGAAGTGACTGCACGCTTTTTGAAAGCGCGCGGAGGGAGTCGCCCTCTTGTCCCTGCGGATTTTCCGTTGGGACTCGCCTGCGAGCTTGAGGAGTGTGGCATCAAGGTAACCCCGGTCGAAGGGATGTTCCGTCCCGAACGTCAAATCAAGACTGCCGAGGAAGTCCATCTCATGACCCGTTCCACTCGGATCACCGAGGAGGGCATGAAGAGGGCTTTTGAAGTGCTCCGAGCGTCCAGCATTGGTCCTCGGAATATTCTCCGCTGGGGGGGCAACACTCTCACCGCCGAGCGTCTGCGAATAGAAATTGAGTCAACGATCCTGAGGGCTGGCGGGATCCCGGCTGGAAACTCGATCGTGGCTTGCGGTGAACAGGCCTGTGATCCCCATGAGCGGGGCCATGGCCCGCTGAAGGCCCACCAGCTGATCATTCTGGATCTTTTCCCCAGGGCGGCCGCAAGCGGCTACTACGGTGATCTGACCAGGACCGTGGTGAGGGGGAAAGCCACTGAGGCCCAGACGCGTCTCTGGGAGATCTGCCTGCTGGGTCAGAAGCTAGCGCTCGGATCCCTGCGTTCAGGAGCGGATGGTGGCGTCATTCACAGTGAGGTGACTCAATTCTTTGCCGACAACGGGTATCCCACAGAAAGAGTAGGGGTCGGGAAGGATGGATCGGGAGGTCGTTGGAGCGGATTTTTCCACGGAACCGGCCACGGCTTGGGACTCGATCTCCACGAGGCACCGCGCTTCGGTGCCGGGAAGCTCAAGGCGGGCCAGGTCTTCACGATCGAGCCCGGGCTTTATATCCCGGGACTGGGTGGGGTGCGCCATGAGGATGTCGCCCTGATCACAAAAACGGGACACAAGCTATTGAGCCGGTGTCCGAAGCCCTTGGAGATTTAATCAGCGGTTCCTTAATGCAACTTTTAGGTTGAACATTTTCCGGTAGCGGCTGTCTGGTATGATGCGGCTGTAACATCCATGACCTTCGAGCTCTACATCCTCCTGATCGGTGCGCCTCTGGCATTGGCCCTCTGGGCGCAGTTCCGAGTCTCCTCGGCCTTCAAGACCTACAAGGAGATCCCTGCCGCCTCGGGGGTGACCGGGGCTGATGCTGCGCGGCGCATCCTTGCCGATGCGGGGATCCACGATGTCCGGGTCGAGGAGATCAACGACATGCTCGGCGACCATTACGATCCCTCCGCCAAGCGCCTCTGCCTCTCCACCGAAGTCTACAACGGCGCTTCGATCGCCTCGGTCGGCATCGCCGCGCACGAATGTGGCCACGCGCTGCAGCACAAGCTCAACTACGGCCCGCTCAACCTCCGGATGCAGATCGTTCCAGCCACGCAGTTCGCCTCGCAGATCCTCCCCTTCGTGATCATGGGCGGCTTCTTCTTCCACATGACGCACCTGATCAACCTCGGCATCGCCTGCTACGCGGTCCTGATGGTCTTCCAGCTTATCACCCTCCCGGTGGAGTTCGACGCTTCCAATCGCGCCAAGGCGATCCTGCAGCAGATGGGGATCATCCGCCCCGGAGAGGAAGCCGCCGGCGTGAATGCCGTCCTGAATGCGGCCGCCCTCACGTATGTCGCCGCCTTCGTCGCCGCTCTCGGCAACCTGATCTACCTGTTCCTCGCGAGGAACCATGATGAGAGGTAGCTTTTGAGGGATGAAACCTGAAAGCTGAAACCTGAGTAATAGGGTGCCTGAGGGCGCTTCCCCTGATCGGGGAATTCCTCTTGTTCAGGCTTTCCGATTTCTTTGGATCCCTTCAGGTTTCAGGTCTCCAGTTTCAACCTTCGTTTCCCCATGTCCCTTCCCGTCGTCCTCACCATAGCCGGATCCGATTCCTCCTGCGGCGCCGGTGCCCAAGCCGACCTCAAGACCTTTTCCGCGCTTGGTTGTCATGGCCTCACAGCGATCACTTGTATCGTTGCGGAAATACCCGGGAACGTCCGCTCGATCCAAGCGGTGAAGCCGGAGATCGTTCGTGATCAACTGGAACTACTACTGGAGGCCTACCCCATCGCTGCGATCAAGACTGGGATGCTTTTCTCCACACCGATCATCCGTGTTATTGCCGAGGTGCTGGCATCGCTTAAGAACCTGCCACCTCTGGTGATTGATCCGGTCATGGTTGCCTCAAGCGGTGCGCCTCTGCTCAAACAGGGCTCGCTTACTGCCTACGAGAAACATCTCTTTCCCTTGGCGACGTTGATCACGCCGAATCTGGATGAGCTTGGTTTGCTCACCGGGCTGAGGCCAGAATCCCAGGCGGAGATGAGGTCTGCCGGGAAAAGGCTCACCGCCGCGACAGGTGCAGCCGTCTTGCTTAAGGGAGGGCATCTGAAGGGGCGGACGGCCACAGACATCCTCCTGACCCCTGATTGGGAGGAGCAGGAATACAGCGCTCCCTTTATCAAGGGGGTGGAGACCCACGGTACCGGCTGTACCTACTCGGCAGCGATCGTTGCCGGATTAGCAAAGGGTTTGCCGCTTCCGAAGGCTATCGGTCTCGCCAAGAAATTCGTTACCCGTGCCATTGCCGATTCTCTCAAGTGGGGAAAGGTGTCGGCCCTCGATCAAGTCCAGCGCTGAACGCATTGTGCGCGGGTCATTCGATGACCGAGAGGGAGCCGGGCTGCTTAATCTGCTTGGCCTCCTCCTCCGTCATCCAACGTTCTTTCGCCGCACGTCCCCACGAGTCTGAAATGGCGATTTCGCGGGTCTTCTCATTGTAGCCGATGATGAGGCAAATATGGCCGTATTCGGGATCGGGCTTCAGCGGGATGGTCTTTTTGAGTGAGGGGAGGAATCGGGTGCTCCAGTCATCCCAGTTCGTCACGGCGATGCGATGCGTCATCCGTTCATTGACCCGCTTATTGAACTCCTCCGTGCTGTAGTGGGTGAAGAGTAGTGGTTTTCCCGCATCGATCATGGGCTTGATCTCCTGGATACTCCCGGAAAAGTTTTTTTTGGTGATGATAGCTCCCGCATCCCGGAGCGTGGTGTAGGTGGCTCCCTCGATGCCGCTCACGCTGGTCCCTCCGCCAGCCTTGGTCTGGCCGGCCATGGCGAGAATGTTCATGTCCTCCGAGAGTCCGTAGTAGCGCAGGATTCTCTCGAAGGTCGCCGGGACACAGTATCCCTTGCGCCCCTGATCGATCATCGGGAGATCCGTAATAACCACATCCCCGTTTTCCTTATGCTTCACACGTTGAGAAAGGTTTGCCTTGGCTACGGCAAAAGCCTTCCTGTCCGCATCAGTATCGTCAATCGATGAGGTAGGAAGGATTCGCAGAGCAACATACTCATTCGGAGGCGCGACCAGCACGAAGGCGTGGCCGTTCCAGTCCCAACGCTGGCCTGATTCCGTCGTGGAGGCGAAGCGTCCCATTCTGGCCGGTTTTGATTCCCCGAAGAGGGCTTTCAAAGCTGATTCCACTGTGGCCTTGTCATGCCTCATCGCATCCTGACAGCCCTTGAGCATATGGTCGGTCACCATCAGCGGTTGATTGGGAATGGCGGACTGCGCTTTTGCTTCCTGCGCGGAGCTGTAGAATGCGACATCCCCCTTGTTGGCAAAGAGCACGGAGACCTTGGCTACCTTGTTGTTGATTCCCTGGAGAAAGAGGCTTAGAGCGCGGGCTCCGAGAACTGTGGTCGCGGAATTATCCGAGTAAGGATACCATCTGTAGCCCGTCTCATAAGAGGTTCTGGACTCCGCCGGCCAATCGAGTCGGCCCGCAACCATTGCATCATTCTCTTCCCACAGAGGACCGCTTTCAAAGAGGGAAATGCCTAGGGCCTTATTCACCTCCTGGGCGGTCGGAACTTTGATTCCGGAAATCGCAGGCGGAGTCGATGGCGCGGCGGAGGGAGAGAGAGTGGATTGAGGAGTCGATGATTGAGGTGGAGTAGCGGTGGGCGTAACCAATGGTGGTGCTGGTGGTGAGGAGGGGGACGGCCCTGAGGGTGCATCGATGGCGACGGCATCCTGCGGCACGACAAAGGGACTCTCCGCCTGGGAGCGCTTGACCACGAGTTCACCCGCAGTGTTTGTCGAAAGGATCAAGACCCTGGTGCCAGGAGGAATCTTCGCAAAGCCGATCGGGTGTCCGTCGGCAAGGATAGCCATCCTGGCTTCCTTCACCAAGGTGCCTTTGTCCGTAGTCATCGCCACCAGAGCAGAGGCCCTGGGAGAAACAAGGAAGAGGAAGAGAACCGCGGCCAGCAAGTGGTGGATCATGACGTGTGAGGGGATCCCGCCCAGGCCCATAGAAAGGGATGTGGCTAAGGAGGGAATCGAACCCCCGACACGAGGATTTTCAGTCCTCTGCTCTACCAACTGAGCTACTTAGCCATGAATTCCAAAAACCGTTTCTAACGCGGGGGAGTAAAAATCCCTCATTCCGCCACGATGGGCAAGTCTCTTCTTACGCGGAATTATTGCGACATGATCCAGTAAAAGAAAAACGCCGCATCCTGAGGGATGCGGCGTTTTTGAAAAGGGATTCTGAAAAGCGGCTTACTTGGCCTGCTTCCCCTCGATGTACTTCACAACATCGCCGACCTTCTGGAGCTTCTCAGCGTCCTCGTCGGGAACTTCGACTCCGAATTCTTCTTCGAAGGCCATGACGAGCTCGACGGTGTCGAGGGAATCGGCTCCGAGATCCTCGATGAAGGAGGCGTTGATGGTGACCTGTTCAGCGGTCACTCCGAGCTGTTCGACGATGATGTCGCGGACTTTTTCTTCGATGGTTTTTTCAGACATGGTGATGTGGTTAACGGATACTGGTGAACGAGTAAAGAGCGCAGAGGGTCTTGGCAATAATTTTCTCCCTACCCAATTCGCTGTCGATGTGTTCCCCTGCGTGCATCATGGCTGATTTTTCACTCTTTGAACGCAGTGTCCGGCTCGATGCTTCGCCCGCCGAGGTCTATGCCTTCCACGAGGATCCGCGTAATATCACGAAGATCTCGCCACCTTCGCTCAAGGTCGAGCGGGTGGAGTGCAAGGTTCCTGCTTGTGTCGGCGACGAGTTCCTCCTGCGTATCAGGCAATTCGGCCTTCCTCTAGAGTGGATCGGCTTCTGGGAGGAAGCTGTGCCGAACGAGCGGCTCGTGGATGGAGCGAAGAAGAGCCCCTTCCGGCATTGGCGCCATCATCACCTCTTCCAGGCCGATGTCGCTGATATCAACGGCGGGATCAATGGGACAATAATGACCGACCGAGTGGAGTATGCCCTGCCATTCGGTGTGATCGGGCTGCTGCTGGACCTGACGGTGATGAGAGTTGTCTTCACCCTGATGTTCATCGCGCGTCACCGGGCGACAAAGAAGTTTTTCACCAAGGGAAAAACTTCTGGGGTATAGGGAATAGGGGGATCGGTAATCGGGAATGGGCTATCGGTGAGAGGCGATTAACCATATTCCCTCCCTATCACCCATTACCCACCACCGAGTCCCTGTTTTTACGGCTGCGGCGTTACCTTAGTGCTGGCCACAAAGCCCTGCTGATTGGCTAGGGAAACCTCGATTGTGTAGGTCTCTCCCGCCTTCATCCCCGTGGTTGCGATCTTTTCCGTGTAGGTAATGAACTCCTGGGGATTCACGGCGACAAACCCCTTGGTGTGCTCAAAAGCCCTGTCTTGAGACCAGCGGTTGACGATATTCCCCGAGGAGTCCTTGGTCAGGATCTCGAGGCGCTGGTTATCGGGATAGAGGATTTCCAGCTCCTGCTTTTGGGCATTGGAGAGCTTCAGAGTGACATCCAGTTCACTGGTCTGGGAGAGCGAGATATCAGAGGGAGAGAGGGTCAGGATCATCGGGGTGGCCTCGTGTTTGCCGGCCTTGCCCGATCCGAACATCCCATTGAAGAATTTTTTCATCTGTTGCTGGATCGGAGGGTGGGGCGGCTTCGGAACATACATGCCGAATCCCTCGCGTCCCGCCTCGGCCATGGCGGCCTTGGCCTCCTGGCGCTCCGTGAAGAAGGGGCTATCGGCATCGGGCCCCTTCAGCGACATATCCTTGATCTCGGTCTTGCTGACTGTCTGGTCGCTCGGTGTTTTGAAAGTGCCCTTGAAAGTGTCTTTGGGAGCCTCGGTCGCACTAGGAGCATCAGCAGTCTTTGGGAGAGGCGGGGGAATCAGGGAGTTGGGGTCAGTGGGAGCATTGGTCAGGAAGGCCGCGTCGTTGCCGTCACTCTGGGCGTAGGCATGGGCGGTGACTAATCCCAGCATCAGACTTGCAACGAGAAAACGGACTAAGGCGTTCGGTGACATCCCATGAGGCGTAACCCGACAGGGCCATCGGTTGCAAATGTTATCCCAGCGGCATAGGATCCAAGTTCATGAAACGCATCCCTCTGCTGCTCGGAGTCACCTGCCTGCTACTGGCCACGGGGATACAGCTCCGCGCGGGCGCATCAGACAAGAAGAAGGATGTTTTCACAATCCGGATTCACGGCGAGGCTAGTCCCGAGGATGGGGAGAAATTCTCGGTTCCGGTAGAGTTAGTAGTCGATCACAGGAAGACAACACTCTCGATCATGCCTCTTCTTAGCGAGCACGACATTAAGTCGGTCTACCCGTTCAAGGCTCCCGATAACACCGGGGGTGCCTATCTGCGTCTGGATGGTCACGGTGCGAACCTGCTCACCGAGTATTCCATCGAGAGGATGGGGCGCAGCAATATCCTTGCGGTCATGATAAATGGCCGCCAGGTCACCGATCTGATCGTGGACAAAGCAGTCCGCGATGGCATCTTCGTGATCCCCTCGGGCATGACCATGGCCGAGGAAGCACGTCTGGTGAATGCATTCCCTCTCATGGGTCAGGAGAACAGCAAGAACCAGAAAAAGAAGAAACAACCCTTCGCCCCCGCCAATATCATGCTGCCTCCGAAAGCATCCGATCTCAGCGGAGCATCCGCTCCGGTCCAGTGATGAAAAAGGAAATGCGACCGGCCAAGTCCTCGGGTCTCGCATCCGGATGGATTCTCGTGACAGGCCTACTCCTGCTCTGCGTCACCGGCACCTGGCTGACGGCGCATAATTACAAGCAGCATGTCTTCTCCAGCGCGCGAGGTATTGTCCTCGAGAATCAATGGCCGGAGAGCAGGATCTCGGTGGTGATGCCTCTCGCTGATGCCTCCAGGATTGTTCCTGGTCACCATGCCCTTGTGACTATGGAGAGTACTGGGGATGAGCAGAGAGATCAGAGCAATCTACATGCCCTCAAGGGGGAGGTGGTCTCCGTCTCGTCGCCGTCATCCGGAGCAAAGAATGCGACGGTGATTGTCCGTCTGCTAGAAGATGCGGAAGATGCAGGTAACGCAGGAGATGCCGCCGGGGTTATTCATGGAGGAAAGACTCGTCACTTTCTGCCTGTCGGCGCGCCCTGCGGTGTCACCATCGACACCACGATCCCCTCTGACACGATCCCCTCTGATAATGTAGAACCTTCCGGAGCGAAATGACTGGGGAAATTCAGCCTCAACGGGCCCAGTTGACTTGGCTTCCCTGGGGACTAGCCCTGCTCTCCGGACTCATGGTCGGCGGGTGTTTTCCTCCCTTTGAATGTAGCGGCCTCAGCTGGCTTCCCTGGGTCGCGCTTGCGCCTCTCTGCTGGGCGCTCTGGATTTCTCCCCGGCCTGCCTCGTCCAAGCTGTGGGCTCGCCAAGCCTTCCTGCTCGGCTGGCTTTGCGGAACCGTCTCCTTCCTGATCTCCCTCTTCTGGATCACGACAGTCACCGGTCTCGGCTGGATCCTGCTCTCACTAGTGGTCGGACTTTACCATGGCCTCTGGGGACTCTTTGCCGGTGTCGTCCTCCGTCCCATCGGTAATGGGGGGGAAGGAGGGAAGGGTGGAGAGAATGAAAAAAACGGAGATCTCTCCAAGGCCTGGCTTGGCAACGTGCGGAATATCATCGTTGCACTGCTCGCTGCCGCCGGCTGGGTGGCCGTCGAGTGGCTCCGGGGTACACTCTTCACCGGCTTTGGTTGGAATCAACTCGGTGTTGCCCTGCGCAACTGCATTCCGCTGATCCAGATCGCCGGCATCACCGGGACAGCAGGGCTGACCTTCCTCTGCGTGCTGGGCTCGGCCATCGCCGCCATCACCCTCGAGCGCCTGCGCCGGGAGATCCGCTCCGGCAGACCACGGCCGCATGTCGATTTCTTTGCCGCTATCTTCCTCGTGGTACTGCTCTTCGGCTACGGGGTTAAGAAGATCAGCATCCAACCGCCTGCAAGCACCTTACTGAAGATCTCGGGCATTCAGGGAAATGTGCCGGTCTGCGACTACTGGAATGTGAAGTGTGAGGGACGGATCATGGAAGGCTATCTGAGCGGGAGTCGGAAGGCCCTTGCCGGGGATCCCGATCTGGTGGTCTGGCCCGAGGCGGCCACGCCGCGCCCGCTCCTGCTGGACGAGATCATCTACAACCAGGTGAAGGACCTGGCCTCCGGCACGCAGGCCGACTTCCTGATAGGCAGCGTTCACTACGAGCAGGAGCCGCGGGGAGATCACAACTCCGCCATCCTGCTGACCAAGCACGCCGAATCGGCGCAGATCTACAACAAGGTCCACCTCGTTCCCTTCGGCGAATATGTCCCCTTCCGTCACAGCTTTCCTCTCTTCAGCTGGATCGTGGGGAACAAGGTCCCCTACGACTTTGATCCCGGCAAGGGTCCGGCCCTGCTGGAGCTCTCGGTGAAGCCGATCAAGCTCGGGCCGCTTGTTTGCTTCGAGGATACGCTGGGAGATCTGACGCGCCGTTCTGCGAAGCTTGGAGCGCAGCTCCTGATGACCCTGACCAACGACGGATGGTTCGAGCACTCCGTGGCGACCCGACAGCACCTCGCCAATGCCCAGCTTCGTACCGTGGAGACAGGACTGCCCATGGTACGCGTGGCCGATACGGGGATCAGCTGTGTGATCGACCGTTGCGGCAGGATTCGGGAGATGCTCGCGGGTCCCGGCGGGAACACCTTTATCGAGGGGATCCTGCAGGCCGAGGTGCAAGTTCCCCTCCATCCCGAACAGACCTTCTACACGCTTCATGGCGATCTCTTCGCCCATGTCAGCCTCGGCCTCGCGATCGCGGCTTCACTGGCGGCTTTTCTGACGTCACGGCGACGGTCTCAAAAAGGGGTGTGATCCCGAAATGATCTCGCGCAGCCGTAACGGCTGCAAAGCAACGGCCGGGCAAGCAATCGCAGAGACGCAGAGATAAAATACATCGCTGGAAGAGGGTGTGTTGATACGCATAACGAACATCAATTCCATGAGTTGTATCTGGGTGCTTCCGCAAAATCTGGCATTTCAATTCAAAAAAACTCCGCGTCTCTGCTCTGCGGGAAACTCTTCATTGACCAATCTTCTCATCACTCTTGGCATTCCCGCTGACTTCATCCATAGATCACAACTCCCTCATTTACCTTTTTCCTCATCCCTTTCATGAAGCATCTTCTCTCCATTGAGTCGCTGACCGCACCCGAGATCCTGGAAATCCTCGATCTCGCCGCCAAGCTCAAGTCCACACGGGGCAACTCCACCCATAAGCTTCATCAACCATTGGCCGGAGAGTGCTGGGGGCTCCTCTTCTCCAAGTCATCGACCCGGACACGGGTCAGCTTCGAAGTCGGCATCCGGGAGCTAGGAGGTGATGCCCTCTTCCTCTCCTCGAGCGAAATCCAGCTCGGACGGGGTGAGCCGATCGAGGATACGGCTCGCGTGCTCGGGCGCATGATCCATGGAGCGGTGATCCGCACCTTTAAGCAGTCCGACATCGAGACCTTCGCCGCGCTCTCCGGCATCCCGACCATCAATGCCCTCACAGACGAGGAGCATCCCTGCCAGATCCTGGCTGACCTCCAGACGATCAGGGAACTCCGGGGAACACTCGACGGACTGAAGATTGCCTTCATCGGTGATGCCGATTGCAATATGGGCCGCTCCTGGATCTGGGCCGCGGCACGGCTCGGTTTCGAGCTGCGCCTCGCCTGCCCCGAGCTCTATTGCCCCCCTGCCGAGCTTATCGCCAGGGCCCAAGCGGCTGGGGGCTTGATCTCGATCACCGAGAATCCCGAGGAAGCCGCTAGCGGAGCCGACATCCTCTACACCGATGTCTGGGTCAGCATGGGCAAGGAAGAGGAGTCCGAGCATCGTGCCGCCCAGTTCGGCCCCTACCAGATCAATGACAGTATTGTGGCCGCGGCGGCACCCGGTGCTCATGTCCTCCACTGCCTGCCGGCCTACCGAGGCAAGGAGATCACCGCAGAGGTCTTCGAGCGCCACGCCGATGCCATCTTCCAGCAGGCCGAGAATCGTCTCCACGCTCAGAAGGCCGTGATGACCCTCCTGAAGTCGTAGAAGAAATTCTCGCGCGGAGACGCAGAGATCGCAGAGAAGATGACTGAACCAAGCTCCTGGGGAGGAGTGCGGTAGACTACGACATAGTCGTAGCCCGCAGCGCGCCACGGCTTCCCGGGAGGGAAGTGGCGTCAAATCCGTTAGTCTGTTAAGAATGCAGTGATGACGGAACCCTTGAATCCTCTATCACTCACTGCTGTCGCGCCGTTTGGCAACGAACTCGCCCTCTCATGGTCTGATGGTTTGGAGCAGTTCCTCGCTCTGGAGATGCTTCGCCGGGCCTGCCCCTGCGCTGTCTGCTGTGGTGAACCCGATGTGATGGGCCGCGGTGATGCTCCCTCGAGGAATTACAAACCGGGGAGCTTTGAGTTGAAGGGATATGAGTTTGTCGGAGGCTATGGGCTCAAGCTGAGTTGGGCGGATGGGCATGCGACGGGGATTTTCTCCTACACCCTACTTCGTTCTTTGTAAGAGGCTCCGCGCGATCTCCTGATATATTAGATTCTGATTCTTCGTAGCCGCAGTGAATTCGCGATCACGGAGACGGAGCTGAGGCTCATGGCGGCGGCGATCATCGCGGTGGGGAGAGATCGGTGATTTCTCCCGCTTGGCACGGGAAGTGCTGGTTAATTGGAAACACTGAACCCCTCCCCAGGACGGTACAGACATGAATCAACGAGGCTATCTGCTGGATATGGATGGGGTGATTTACCGGGAGAACCATCTGCTTCCCGGCGCGGGAGAACTCATTGCTCACTTGCTCAAGTCGGGAACCCCCTTCCTGTTTCTGACGAACAATTCGGTTCCGACTCCGGACGATCTGGTGGTGAAGCTGGAGCGACTCGGTATTGGAGGGTTAATCGCCAGACACTTCTACACCTCCGCAATGAATACCGCCGATTTTCTTGCCGAGATGCATCCAAAATGCACGGCGTTTGTCCTTGGGGAGGCCGGGTTGAATGCAGCCCTGCAGGAAGCACGAATTCCGAACGATTCGTTGGCGCCGAGCTATGTGATTGTTGGGGAGGGGACGCCGACGACCGAGAAGATTGTCAAGGCGCACGAGTTCATCGAAAAGGGAGCCCGTCTCATCGCGACGAATCCGGACTACTGGTGCCCCGTGAAAAGCGATGTCACCCGTCCCGGAGCTGGCGCTCTGGCAGCTTATCTTGAGGCGAGCACGGGACGCAGGGCCTACTACCTGGGGAAGCCGAATCCCTACATGTTCTTCCGTGCCCGCAGGCTTCTGCACCGTCAGACCCACGAGGTGATGATGGTGGGGGACACGATGGAGACCGACATCCGCGGCGCGATCGAGATTGGCATCCAAGCCTGTCTGGTTCTCACCGGATCAACCGGGATCGAAGACATTGGCGATTATGTGTACCAGCCGACCTGCGTCATGTCCGGCGTCGACGAGTTGCTGGAGGAAATCAGGGGGAATGGTCGTACGGATCGCCTTTTAAGTCCCACCCTGAGAAGCATCAACTTGAAGAAAACTCACGGCGCCAAGCATCATTCGGAGTCTCCTCTCCCACGCCGTCAGCGACCGGCGATGACTCGCTAATACGATTTTCTTGGCGGCTGCATTCCATGCCGAAGCAAAATGTCTTGTGACACTGAACGGGAAGGATTTCCAAGGAAACTGGGGGTCAGCTTGCATATTCCTCAAAACAATGAAAATAGGTTTGTCCCGCGTATTTACGCCTTTGGATGGAACCAGCATGGCAACCTTCAGGTATGATGGGAATGGGAAGCGCGTAGGCCGAACCCTGGAAATGGAATCACCACCACCGCAAGTTATGACAGGGCCAGCCGGCTGACGGCTCCCTCTTCGTCTGTGGCATCGTGTAGCTACAGGCTCGATAGCCTCGGTCGCAGCGTAAACTTCTGGGGATTGGATGGGAAAAATCTGTTGCCCTCCGCATTCGGCAGTGCAATCTTACCAGTAAGAATAACGCAATGAGCCTACTCGCCACCACCCGAATGTCCTCCAAGGGACAAGTTGTCATTCCAGAAGAAATCAGGGACAGGCTCCATCTCTCCGTGGGATCTCAGTTCGTGGTAATCGGGGAAGGCGACGCTATCATCTTCAAGACCCTTGCCGCTCCGTCCATGAAGGATTTTGACGGGTTGATCCAAAAGGCCCGCAAGCAGGCCAAGGCTGCGGGGATCAAACCATTGGATATTTCCAAAGCTGTCACGACTGTTCGTAAGGGGTTGTGAAGGTTATTCTAGATACGAATGTGCTGGTTTCCGGGATCTTCTTCTCCGGAGTTCCCTACGACATCCTGACAGCCTGGCGAGACGGGAAGGTCAACCTGATTGTTTCTCCTGAAATCCTTGAGGAGTATCGCCGCGTGGGAGAGGAGATGGAGAATAAGTTCCCGGGTGTGGAGGTGGCTCCCTTTCTGGAACTACTTGCCATCGAGGCAACCATGGTGGCGGCAAAGCCACTTATTGAAGCGGTCTGCACCGACCCAGATGACGACAAGTTCCTAGCCTGTGCGATCGCATCCAAAGCAAAGCTGATTTGCAGTGGCGACAAGGCATTACTCAAGACCACGGGATACCGAGGGATTGAGGTGCTCACTCCCAGAAGTTTTGCAGACCGTTTTTTGGGAAAGTAATCCCTTAGAGCGTGTTAGGTTCTTTCATCGTCGGCACGACACCTCTCCAGTCTCATTCATTTGCTAGCCCGGCCGTTACTTCGCAGCCCTTACGGCTGATTAATCCTCTCTGCGTCTCTGCGCCTCTGCGGGAAATCCAGATCGGTCAGATTTTAATGGATCGCAATCTCAGTGAATTCGCGATCACCGAGACGGAGCTGAGGCTCATGGCGGCGGCGGCGATCATCGGGCTTAGCAGGATGCCGAAGAAGGGGTAGAGCGCTCCTGCCGCGATTGGGATGCCTAGGATGTTGTAGGCGAAGGCGAAGATGAGGTTCTCACGGATGATTTTGAGGATTGCTCGGCTGAGTTGAATCGAGGAGACAATCCCCTCGAGCGAGGGTCGCAGCAGGATGATCCCTGCCGTCTCCTTAGCGATGTCTGATCCGGCACCCATGGCAATCGAGGCATCGGCAAGAGCCAGTGAGGGGGAGTCGTTGATACCGTCTCCGGCCATGGCGGTGCGATAGCCCTGGGCTTTCCATTGTGCAAACTCACGGGCCTTGGCCTCCGGCGAGAGGCCTGCCCTGTACTCGGGAATGCCGAGTTCCTTGGCCACCGCTGCGGCCGTGCTTGCCCGATCTCCCGTGAGCATGACGACCCGGACACCGAGATCCCGGAGTTCCCCAATCAGCTTTTTTGCAGAAGGACGGATCGTGTCCTGAAAGATGAAGAGGCCGGCAGCCATTCCATTAACCGCCATGGCCACCAAGCCGCCCGAGATATCGGAAGCCAGCGGGCCAAATGGAGTCGTGTCGACGCCCTGCTCAGCCAGGAATGTCGTCGTTCCCATTAGGATCCGCTCCTTCTCGACAAGTGCCTCGATTCCTCCGCCTGCGAAAGACTGGAAGGAGGCGGCCTCGGGAAACTCAATCTGCTGCTGACTCGCATGGGTCACGATGGATCTGGCGAGAGGATGCTCGCTCCCGAGTTCCGCCCCTGCTGCCAGCATCAGTAATCTGTGTTCATCCAAGGTGCCGAAGGCGTGGATTGCGACAAGACTCGGCCTCCCCTCGGTCAGGGTGCCCGTCTTGTCGAGAGCGATGAGATTCACCGTAGCCAGACGCTGAAGGGCCTCAGCCGAACGGACAAGGATGCCGTGGGAAGCAGCCCTGCCGATCCCGACCATCAGGGCCATCGGCGTGGCGAGACCAAGAGCGCACGGGCAGGCGATCATGATCACGGAAACTGCGGCCGTGATGGCGGCAAAGAGACGGGGCTGAGGCCCAAGCAACATCCAGACCGCGAAGGTGACGATACTGATAAAGAGAACGACCGGAACAAAAACCGCAGCCACCCGGTCGGCGAGCTGTTGGATCGGTGCCTGGCTCCGCTGCGCCTGGGCTACTAGTTGGATGATCCGGGAGAGGGCCGTTTCAGCGCCTGTCCGTGTGACGTTCATGATGAAGCTTCCAGAAGTGTTCAGAGTGCCGGCCGAGACCATCGAGCCAACTGATTTTTCCACCGGCAGGGGCTCGCCGGTAAGCATCGACTCGTCGATGGTGCTCCATCCCTCGATCACCTTCCCGTCTGAGGGGAGTTTTTCCCCGGGAAGGATGCGGACTCGATCGTGAGGACGCAGCGAACCGGCAGGCACATCCCGATCGCCTGAAGCCTCAACAAGCCGGGCGATCGGCGGTGTCAGGTTCAGCAATTGCCTGAGGGCCATCCCGGCCTTTGAGCGTCCCTTTACCTCCAGCCACTGTCCCATCAGGACAAGGGTCATGATGACCGCTGAGGCCTCGAAATAAAGACCTGAGCCATGAGTGAGAAGGCTTGGAAAAAGTAGCAGCACGACGCTGTAGAGAAAAGCGGTCCCTGTCCCCAGAACGATCAGTGAGAACATGTTCAGATGACCCGAGCCGAATGAGCGCAAACCCTTAGCCCAGATCGGTGCACCGCACCAGAGCACCACGGGCAGCGAAAGCAGGAGCTGGAGCCACTCGGAGAGAGGCCCTGAGAGAGACATGAAGGAGCCATGGAAGAGAGTCATCCCCAGCATCGGGGCCATCGCCAGAATCACAACCGGGAGAGAAAGGATGACCGAAAGCCAGAATCTCCGGGCCAGACTTCTTAACTCCGAATCATCGTCGGTCGGGATCAGCGGCTCCAAGGCCATGCCGCACTTCGGACAGTCGCCCGGCTTGTCCCGAAGTATCTCGGGGTGCATCGGGCAGGTGTAGAGGGAACCCTCAGCAGTCTCACCAAGCTTGGTAGGCTTCGGCTGATGCGTGGAATGATCGTGGTGGCAGCAGTCGCTCATGGGGGGGAGGGGGAATAGGCTTTTAGGCTGTAGACTGTTAGACTATTAGCCTCGGCGGATGGAGCGGATCAGTGCGGCGAGCACTTTTTCAGTTTCCTCGCTTTTTGAGTCACAAAGTAGAAAGAGGGTCGGATCACAATACCCGAGCCGCTGTGCAAAGCTCAGCTGGTAGTGAAGCTCCCGTAAGGAGCCGAATGATATCTCAAGGAACCTGAGGTATTCCACTTCACCTTCGCGGGTGCATCCTTCCACGATATTCGACGGAACTGAAACCGCAGCTCTCCGCATCTGGGACGTGAGACCATACATCTCTTCCTTCGGGAACTTTTGCGTCAGTTGATAGATCTGGATGGCGAGTTCATCTGCCAGGACGAATGCCCGTAGTTTTCTGTGGTCTCGCATAAATCCCTCCTAACAGTCTAACAGTCTAACAGACTAATAGTATTGAAGCCACTTTCCTCCCGGGAAGCCGTGGCGCCCTGCGGGCTAGGACTATGTCCTAGTCTACCGCGCTCCTCCCCAGGAGCTTGGTTCATCCCCAACAGTCTAGCAGTCTAACAGACTAATAGTCTCAAAGCCTTTTCTTCTTAGCTGGCAAAGTTCTCTTCCCTCGCGTCCTTCAAAAGCCTCGTCAGGCGTCCATTCCTCAAGCAGTTCAAAGCCCGGATCAAAGAGTGAAGAGATTTCTTCCCTAGTCGTACCATGCGGAGGTCCCTGGGGAGCTGAGGGATTCATGTAGAAAACTCCGAAGTAGTACCCGTTGGGCTTCAGTACGCGGGTGATGGCTTGGAGATAGTCGTTCCGCCGTGACGGAGGGATCGCGCAGAAGCAGGTATGCTCCACCACCCAGTCGAAGCGCCCGGTCCACGATTCCGGAAGGTCAAAGAGGTTAGCCTGCTCGTAAGATTCTTCCGCCACATGCGGTGCACTGCGCGCCATGCGGAGAGCGGTCTCAGAGAGATCGAGGCCTAGAACTCTTCCCCCGAGCATGGCGATGGCTCTCACATCGTGACCAGTTCCGCATCCCGGCACGAGGATCTCTCCCTGCATCGGGTGCTTGGAAAGGAATTCCGTCAGGGCTGGTGCCGCATATCCCTCGTCCCAAGGAGTGTCACCGAGTTGGTAGCGTGCCTCCCAATCAACGGGATCAAGAACGGGATCGGCTTGCTTGGATTCCGGATTAGAGGCGGATCCAGGAGGTCCCGAGGGCGATGCCGAGTTGGTATTTACGTTCATGCTCTCGTATCAGGAATGGCAGATTGACGCGCCGATGCAACTTGAACTCGCCCGAGAGCCTCTTGATGAGTTCCTCCTCGCTGCGGCGATCAGCATCGACACCTCCGATCCAGCGCTCTCGCGGCGTGTAGTCCTCCAGCCAGGTGAAGGGAGTGGTGAGCAGGAGTTGTCCTCCTGGTTTCACGAGTGAGGGCAATCGCGCAAGAAAGGCTTCGGGGTCGGGAAGGCGGCAGATCAGGTTGGCTGCCAGAACTACATCGTAAGGACCCATTGCCTGGGGATGAGCAGTGGCATCCTGCACGGAAAACGAAACTCTGTTCCGGTCGATCTCCGGCGGGACGATGGCCTGAAACGGCGTAGTGATTGATCCCTCGAGAAGACGCACTCCGTCATGCCGTCCTTCTGCCTGGAGTTTCTTCGCGGCATTGATGAAGGAATCGGAATAGTCGCTGGCATCGACGCGGCGGCAGGAGCGTGCGAGCTCGAAAGCAGAAGCCCCGACGGAGCATCCCGCCTCGAAGGCACTTGCACCGGAAGGGAGCAGCTCTGGATCAAGCAGTTCCCGCACACATCGGACAGGAAAAGAAATATCCGTGATTGCACGATCAACGGGAAGCGCCTCATGGCGCAACTCCTCCGCTCCTCCATAATGAAGCAGGAGATACTCCCCGAGGAGTTTCGGCGACTCGTAGAGCGATGCCACGATCAGGAAACGATCAGTTAGGAAGTGCCTGTCCCGGATCAACCGGAGTGGAGCTTTCCAAGATCGTGCCCGCCGGGATTTCTAGAGGCTCATGATGCTCCGCAGGTTCGTGAATAATATCCTGCTTGGCTTCTGTGGAGTGAGTCGCCGCACCCCCCTCGAGAACTTCGCCGGCATCACCCTGGAGAGTGAGGTCTGCGGCTTCCGTGGTGGTCTCTTCCTTGTGGGTCGAAGCCGGAGAAGCTTTGGGGGCTGAAGAAGTTTTAGGAGTCTTGGGGGTCGGGGGGGTCGGGGGAGCTTTGGGAACAGGGCGCGTGGCGGCCTGAAGATTCCCCATCGCAAAGTCGATGACATGTCCCTGATGGAGGAGCCAGAGCAGATCGGCGCCCAGTGCCTGCTCACGCCGTTTCAAGGTCTCTGCGTCAACAACCGGAGCGGGAGCCCTTTCTTTCCTGACTTCAGCTGTTGGCACAACTTCTAAGGAGATTGGAGCCTCGGTTGTTTCGGTCGATGCTTCGACTTCAGCAATCACCACAACTGATTCTGCAATGGTTTCTGAGGCCTCTTCTGCAGTTGTTGTTGCCGGAGCGACCTGAGTATCAACCGGAGCTGAAGGAGCTGATTCCGAGTTTTCTGTGCGGAGCGCGAGGAGTGCCGACCACTGCTTGTCACGGTGCTGATTCGGATGGGCCTCCAGATAATCGAGGATGGTCCTGAAACTCTCCCCGATCGGAGTGGTCTCCCTGTCGAGATAGCGTGGGCGGGCCATCGAGACATTGATGATCTTCTTGTGGGACTTGAAGAGTTGGAGGCTGCGGTTGGTCAGTTCCTTTCCGAGCACCTGGGCCAACACAAGCGGGAAGCGGTCCATCTCCTGGAGATTCTGGAGGAGGAGCTCACGGAGGAGAGGGGTCGATCCGTGAAGGGCGACTCCACCCCCTAGGGTGATGTCACGTCCGAGTGCTTCGATTTCACGCTCGGCATGGTGCTCGTTGAAATGGACGGTGATCTGTTCCAGGGTGAGGCCCTCTTCGGACTTGCTCTGGTTGCCATCAAGGGCAGGTGCGGTTTCCCCTTCCTCGGAGCTGGCTTCTTCGGCAGCTGGTTCTTCTGTCGTCGTGACGGCCTCTGACACCACCTCCTCGGACGGCGCGGCCCCCTCGGTCTTTTCCCCGGCTGGCGTCTCCGTGGCGATCTCGGCGGCGCCTTCCACGATCGCTTGCTCTTCAGCTGCAGGAGTGGTCTCGGCAACTGGTTCTGATGCTGGCAAGATCTCTTCGGTCGCCTGTGAGGCGACTTCTTCCGTGACTGGGATATAGACGGTCTTGGTGGACTGTTCCGTCTTCCACTGTTCGATCAATGCCTCGTCGCGCATCATCTTGATGCGAGATTTGTAGGCCTCGAAGGGCATGTTCCTGAAGCGCTCCGCATGGAGGGAGATCAGGCGCGACATGTACTCGTGATGATTCGGTGGGCCGAGGAGCACGCCGCTCATGCCGCACTGAGCGACCACGGAGAAGGCTCCCTTCGGGGGTTCCGAGGTGACGGAGGATTTGCGGTAAAACTTTCCAAGATGCTTGGAGAGGAGGTGACTGGCCGCCTCCTTGCGGGTTTGCCAGACGGAACCGTCGGCCTTCGCCCGAAAGAGCTCAGGCGTCTCCTCGTTCTCGGCCTGCAGTCTGACGCTGTAGCGATCGGAGAGCTGGACGATCAGGCGGGCGAGTTCGAAGAGGGGGTAGGCCTTGACTCGGGAACGGATCTGCTTGGCGATGCCCTCAATGGCCGCGAATTCTGGAACCAGCTGGAGCTTCCATCCTTCGAGGGCAGGCTTTGGAGGCGGCTCCGGACGGCGGTCACGCTCGTCGCGTGGTCCCCTGCGATCACCGCGATCTCTGCCGCCATCGCCACGTGGTGCGCTTTTTCCCCCGCTGGCGCCGGGGCCTGTGTTTGGACGAGCTCCCCCGGGTCCACGGCCTTGGCCGGCACCTTGTCCAGATCCAGTTCCAGATCCTCCTGGTCCCTCACGACGACCTTCCGGACGATTGGGCCGATCAGGACGTGGTCCTCTGTCGGGTCTTGGGCTGCGGGCGTCGCGTCCTGGCCCCCTCTCTCTGCCTCGATCCCCGCCGCGTCCTTCGAAGCGCTGAGGGCGGTCCCCCTCGTCGAATTGTGCCGCGAGGCGAGCCGAGCTATCGGAGGTCTCGGTTGTCCACGCGGGACGGAACATGTCGGAGAGGTCGATCCCCAAGGTGGAAAGATCTTCAGGTGCTTTGGAGTCGTCGCTCATGGAATCAGGAAGCTAGCATGAGATGTATGGCTGTGGGGAAGCTCGAAAGAGAAACAATAATGCCGAAGTTTTCGATCGCTCAGGAAACAATGAATTCGGAAAGGGCATTTGAAAGCCTTTCGGGCAGCGTCGCTCGGATGCGGCTGCACTCCTCTTCGTAGGCGGTCTCGTGCACGATGCCCTCGCGGTGGAGTTTGGCCAGCATGTCGGGACGGCTGTGCGGGATGAGTAACCCGACCTCCTTGTTCCCCTCGCCAACGAGATTCCCGAGTTGCTCGACCAGCAGATCGAGCCCTTCGCCGGAGTGCACTGAAATAAAGATGGCTTCGGGGTAGGCGTTGCGAAGCATCGCGCGCGTGATCGGGTCATCTACCCGGTCGATCTTGTTGAAGACGGTGAGGGTCTTCTTGTGATCGGCGCCGAGTTCATGGAGCACCTTCATTGTGGTGCCGTAGAACTCCAGTACGCGCGGATGGGAGGCATCGAGCAGGTGGACAAGGAAGTCCGCCATCACAGCCTCTTCGAGCGTGGCGTTGAAGGACTCGACCAGCTGGTGGGGGAGCTTCCGGATGAATCCTACCGTATCGGTGAGCAGTAGGGGCTGCTTGTTCGGGAGATCGATCTTGCGGGTGGTCGTGTCGAGCGTGGCGAAGAGGGCATCCTCGACCAGGACATCCGCGCCGGTGAGCCGGCGGAGCAGAGAGGATTTACCCGCGTTGGTATAGCCGACGATGGCGACATTCGGGACAGGGGCCCGCTTGCGGTCCTTGCGCTGGTTGGCGCGGTTGCGGCGGACCTCCACGAGGTCGCGCTTGAGGCGATCCATCTGACCGCGGATCTTGCGTTTATCCTGCTCGAGCTGGCTTTCGCCTTCGCCCTTGGCGCCGATACCGCCACCCTGCTTGCCAAGGTGGCTCCAGGCCCGGGTGAGCCGGGGCAGGGAATAGGACATGCGCGCGAGGTCGACCTGGATCTTCGCCTCGCGGGTTTGGGCGCGCGTCCCGAAAATATCGAGAATAATCTCCTGACGATCGATCACGGTGATCTTGGAGAGGGTTTCCCAGTTACGCTGCTGCGCGGGGGTCAGCTCATTGTCGAAGATGATCACGTCGCACCCGAGCTCGCGGGCACGCTCGCAGAGTTCCTCCGCCTTGCCCGAGCCAATAAAAAGACGGGCCTGCGGTTCGCGGATCTGCACCAGTTGTTTCTCCGCGATGGGCACGCCCAGCGTGCGCACCAGTTCACCCAATTCGTTCAGGAGATCCTCCGCATCCTCACGCGATTCCCCAACGGTGTGGGCGCCGACCAGAAGGGCGCGCTCGACTATCTTATCACGGGGTTTGATTTCGAACATTGGGGATAAAGAGGTGTAAGAGATAAATATGGAATTGCTTGCCTGCTAAAGCATCAGGAACTCAGGAGGTGAATTTCTGAGGTTTAATCATCGTCCAAGATGATCCGATTCGCATCTTTTGAATTTAGTAATTTCAGCCTCTATCAGCCTAACAGTCTTCAGCCTAAAAGCCTTGCGACGCAGGCGCGAGCATCATCGCTTCCCCGTGATCGAGATGCTCCCGGCAGAGCGCGAAAAAGGCCTCCTTGCTGCCGACGCGGCGAACCGCATGCAGGAACTCCGGGCTGATACCCTCGCCGATGAAGTTCGCGTATTTCTTTATCTTCTGAACCCCTTTGGGATCCGGAATGCTCGGGTCACAGACCGTCTCGTAGAGATCGTGAATATAGGCCAGGACTTCGCGGCCTGTCGGGTAGGTAATCGCATTCCCCGCAAAATGCTCCCGAATCTGCGAAAAGAGCCAAGGGTTGCGGACCGCACCGCGTCCGATCATTAGGCCGCGGGCACTGGTTTCCCTCAGGAGAGTCTCGGCATCGGCAGGAGTGGAGACATTACCATTTCCTAGGACTGGGCAAGAAAGTGATTCGGCCGCCATCTGGATCAGGTCATGGCGGATCCCTCCGCTGTACATCTGGAGCACTGTCCGCCCATGGACGGTCACCAGATCAATGGAGTGTTTTGCAAAGAGAGGGAGAAGTGCCTCAAGGGTTTTCTCCGTGTCGAAGCCAAGACGGGTCTTCACCGTGAGCTTCCCCGGGATGGCGTCCCTCAAAGCCCCGAGGATTTTATCGATACGGGGAAGATCGCGCAGTAGCCCCCCTCCCGCGCACTTGCGGTAGACCACGGGGGCGGGGCAGCCCAGGTTCAGATCGATCGCCGCGATGGGATGATGGCACAGCTCCTTGGCCGTGCGAACCAATGCTGCGATGTCGTTGCCAATCATCTGAGCGATGACGGGGCGGCCGGTCGGATTCTGCGTGATCGACGCCAGGATCGGCTTGTCGAGGCCCGAGGTTGCCGTAACGCGGAAATACTCGGTGTAGTAGAGATCCGCACCGCCATAGCGTGTCATCAGACGCCAGAACGGCAGGTCGGTCACATCCTGCATCGGGGCCAATGCCAGGACCGGGGCGGGCAAGGAGAGAAGCTGATCAAGATCCGGCATTATGGTGATTCCTAGGGGGTCAAAGGAAACAAGTAAGTATTTTCAACAATAGGTCGATGACTCTATCATTAAATTCTAACCCAGCATCATTTCAAAAACAGGAGATCATCATGAACACCGAATCCCTATGCCCGTTCTCGGGTAGCGCTCCCAAGCAAGCTATCTCCGGAGCTTCGATGAACGCCGCTTGGTGGCCCAATCAGCTCAACCTCAAGCTTCTGAACCAACAGTCTCCTCTCACAAATCCGATGGAAGAGGGATTCGATTATGCGAAGGAGTTCAAGAGCCTCGACCTCGAGGCAGTGAAAAAAGACCTTACCGCCTTGATGACGGATTCCCAGGAATGGTGGCCCGCCGATTTTGGTCACTACGGCCCTCTCTTCGTCCGCATGGCCTGGCACAGCGCAGGCACCTACCGCACTGCCGACGGTCGTGGCGGTGGTGGCAACGGCAGCCAGCGCTTCGCACCTCTCAATAGCTGGCCCGACAACGTCAATCTCGACAAGGCCCGCCGCTTGCTCTGGCCGATTAAGCAGAAATACGGCAATAAACTCTCCTGGGCTGATCTGATGATCCTCACCGGGAACGTCGCCCTCGAGTCGATGGGCTTCAAGACCTTCGGTTTCGCCGGTGGTCGCGCGGACATCTGGGAGCCGGAGGAGATCTACTGGGGTGTTGAGAAGGAGTGGCTCGCTGATCAGCGCTACAGCGGCGACCGTGAGCTCGAGAACCCCCTCGCCGCCGTCCAGATGGGTCTTATTTATGTGAATCCCGAAGGTCCCAATGGCAATCCTGACCCGCTTGCCGCAGCCAGGGATATCCGCGAAACCTTTGCTCGCATGGCGATGAATGACGAGGAGACGGTGGCCCTGATCGCCGGTGGCCATACATTCGGAAAGTGCCACGGAGCAGGCCCAGCCACTCATGTCGGCCCCGAGCCTGAGGCGGCCGGAATCGATGAACAGGGATTCGGCTGGATCAGCGACTTCCGCAGCGGCAAGGGCGGCGACGCGATCTCCAGCGGTCTGGAGGTCACCTGGACCCAGACTCCGACCCAATGGAGCAATTATTACTTCGAGAATCTCTTCAACTACGACTGGGAGCTGACCAAGAGCCCGGCCGGAGCCAACCAGTGGGTGGCCAAGAATGCGGAAGCCAACATTCCGGATGCTGCCGACTCCTCGAAGCGGCACCTGCCGACCATGCTCACCACGGATCTCTCGCTCCGCTTCGATCCCGCGTATGAGAAAATCTCACGTCATTTCCTTGCCAACCCCGATCAGTTCGCCGATGCCTTCGCGCGCGCTTGGTTCAAACTCACCCACCGCGACATGGGTCCGCGGGCACGCTATCTGGGGGCGGATGTCCCCTCCGAAGTGCTGATCTGGCAGGATCCCATTCCGGCGCTCGATCATCCTCTTATCGGAGAAGCCGAGATCGCCGATCTCAAGAACAGGATCCTTGCTTCTGGGCTGAAGATTTCGGAACTGGTAACGACGGCCTGGGCCTCTGCCTCCACCTTCCGGGGCAGCGACAAGCGGGGCGGGGCTAACGGCGCTCGCCTCCGCCTTGCTCCTCAGAAGGATTGGGAAGTCAACCAACCGGCCCAACTGGCCAAAGTTCTCAAGGCACTCGAAGCCATCCAGCAGGAGTTCAACGCAGCGCAGACAAGCGGGAAGAAAGTGTCAATTGCTGATCTGATCGTTCTCGGCGGCTGCGCTGCCGTCGAAGCCGCGGCAAAGAAAGCGGGCCAAGACGCGAAGGTTCCCTTCACTCCCGGTCGCATGGATGCCTCTCAAGCAGAGACCGACGTGCATTCCTTCGCCGTCCTGGAGCCGGTTGCCGATGGATTCCGTAATTACCTCAGGAAAGGACACGATGCCTATGCGGCCGATCTCCTAATCGATCGGGCCAATCTCCTGACGCTCACCGCTCCCGAAATGACGGTGCTCATCGGCGGTCTCCGGGCTCTGGATACCAACTTCGCCCACTTCGAGCACGGTATCTTCACCAAACGGCCCGAAACCCTGAGTAACGATTTCTTCGTGAATCTCCTCGATATGGGGACGAAATGGACGAAGTCCGTTGCCACCCCGGGTGTGCTGGAAGGACGTGACCGGAAGACAGGCGAGCTCAAGTGGACCGGCACGATCGCTGATCTGGTCTTCGGATCGAATTCCCAACTCCGGGCCCTGGCGGAAGTCTACGCCTGCTCCGATTCGCAAGCGCTCTTCGTGAAAGAGTTCGTTGCGGCTTGGACTAAGGTCATGGAGCTAGACCGCTTCGACCTGAAGTAATTGAGGTGTCTGGGATTTTTGCGCCGCGCGGTGTTGCTGTTCGCTCGCAGTAGTTCACTACAGCTTCGCTCACGCGCCTAGCGCGGCATCAAAACTTCCAGTCACTTAGGGCAAGTCTCCAAGCCCTTTAACAACACAGAGTAAAAAACTCTCTGCGTCTCCGCGCCTCTGCGGGAGATCTAAAACGCTGCGTGATTAGTGATGATGGCCGCCGTCACCGTGCACATGGCCGTGTTCGATTTCCTCGGCGGTAGCGGCACGGACCTCTCGGATCTTGATGTCGAAGTGGAGATTCATGCCGGCTAGCGGATGATTGCCATCTAGGGTAATTTTATTCCCCTCAATCTTGGCGACGACCACGACCTGTTCGCCCTCCTCGCTATCATGGGAGGCTTCCAACTGCATTCCCTCCTCAAGTTCATCCCCCCCCTCGATCTGATCGGCATCGACCACGGCGATCTTCGCAGGATCGATCGCGCCGTAGCCCTCCTCGGGAGTAACGCTGATCTTGAAGGTATCTCCCGCGCGTTTGCCCTCCATAGCGTTCTCGAGGCCCTTGACGATCTGGCCCTCGCCCTGCAGATAGGCGAGAGGACCCGCGTCTTTAGAGGAGTCAATGAGCTCCTTGTCATCGTCGGTGAGCGTGTAGTCAAAGAGAACAACGGAGCCTTTGGTGATCGTCATGGGAATAAGAAAAGGAGGTTGGTTTGTGGGAAAGAGACTGCGTCGGCACACTAGGTTGCCCGATGGCAAACGCCAGCGAAAAGCTCGTTAAGGGAGTTTTTCTAAGGTGCGCCGTAGCGTTCCACGACACGGCGGATTGCTTTGGCCTTTCCCGTTTCAGGATCGACCTCGACTAGTACCCCGCAGGCCATGACAGGCCCCCGGGCCACCGGGAACTTGGCCGGCATCGAGGTGAGGAACTGCCCCACGACGGCATCGCAATCGCGGCCCAGGATGGAGTCCTCCGGGCCGCACATCCCTGCATCGCAGAGGAAGCCGGTGCCCCCGGGAAAGATCCGCTCGTCGGCGGTCTGCACATGGGTGTGGGTTCCGACGACCAGCGAGACCTTGCCATCCAGATGACGGCCCATGGCGATCTTCTCGCTCGTGGTCTCGCCGTGGACATCGACGATGATCACGGGAGTCTCTTTTCGCAGGCGCTGGATCTCGGCTGAGGCTGCCAGGAAGGGATTCTCCAGCGGATTCTTCATGAAGGTCCGGCACTGGACGTTCATGACGGCGATGGGGCCATGGGCCGTATCCAGAACGATGCTGCCTCCGCCAGGCGTGCCGGGGGGATAGTTGATCGGTCGTAGGAGCCTGGGTTCGGTGGAAATGTAGGAATAAATCTCTTTCTGGTCCCAGATGTGGTCGCCGGTGGTGATAACCGCCACGCCGCTCCTCATGAGATCGATCGCCAGCTTCGGGGTGATCCCGCGACCCGCCGCTGCGTTCTCCCCATTGACCACAATAAAGTCGGCATCGCCGCGTTTCAGGTAGAGCTCGGCGGTCCGGCATGCGGCCATACGACCTGGCTCTCCAACCACATCGCCAAGGAAGAGGATTTTAATCACTCAGCGGTTTTTATCGAAACAAGCACCCGGGACGATGTAAAAATGCATCTGCGTGAAGAAACTGTTCCCTCAAGCAAGCCTGCTTCGTCTCCTGGTACTGCCTCTTTTGTTGCTGACCATGCATTCCGGCAGGGGTGCGCTGCTAAGTCCGTTGGCCCCGCAGCCCGACTGGAAGACCCTTCACCGCTATTCTGGAATTATCACGGCATCTGAATTCGAGCGCCTGCTCCGGCAGGTCTATGTGCCAGATGGCTCCTGGCGCCAATGGATCTCGCTGACCCCGACTCAGGCAATGATAACACCTCATGCCGGGGCGACACCCGTCATCCTGCCGCTGGCTTCTCCGGGGAGTGCCGCCAAGATCCCCCCTCGTTTCTGGAAAGAACGGGGGCAGCGTTCCCCTCAACCAGGCAAGCCTCTGGCGGGACTGAGGATCGCGATCGACCCAGGGCATCTCGGCGGGAAGTTTGCCCGGATGGAGGCCCGTTGGTTCCAGATCGGTCACTCGAGGTCGGTCGAGGAGGGAGAGATGACGTTGATTGTGGCCAAGATCCTCAAAAAGAAACTGGAAGCCATGGGCGCGGAAGTCTGGCTAACCCGCTCCAAAAACGGAGCTACGACCTCTCTGCGGCCGGACAAACTCAAGAAAGCGGCGGCGGTTTCCCTTCAGGAAGAGGGGGCGCAGCTTTCGAGCACCCGTCTGGAGTTCGAGGCAGAGCGGCTGTTTTATCGAGTCGGCGAAATACGCAACCGGGCCCGCCTGGTGAACTCTGTGATCCGGCCCGATCTTGTCGTCTGCCTGCATTTCAATGCCGAGGAATGGGGTAATCCCGCGCGACCCACCCTGACTGACAAGAACCATCTCCACCTTCTCCTTTCCGGGGATATATCTGGTAACGAGCTCCTGCATGAGGATGAGCGCTACACCATGCTCGTGAAACTGCTCGGCGGGACCCACGGCGAGGAGTTGGGGGCCTCGGAATGCGTCGCCCGTTCCTTGACTGCCGCCACCGGCCTTCCTCCCTTCATCTACCATAGTGCCAATGCCATCCCGGCCTCCTCCAACCCCTACCTCTGGATACGTAATCTTCTGGCCAACAGGCTCTTCGAGTGTCCTGTGGTCTACTGCGAGCCGTATGTCATGAACAGCAATCCTGTCTTCAACAGGGTCCAGCTCGGAGATTACGAGGGTCGCCGGAACGTGGGGGGACTCTCCTTGCCAAGCATTTACAGGGAATATGCCGATGCGGTGGCGCAAGGGCTTGCCGATTACTACGGAGGGGCGGCAAACTGATCCCCATGAAGACCAAAGTCATCGCCATCGCCAACCAGAAGGGTGGCGTCGGAAAAACCACCACTTCGGTCAACCTCGCCGCGGCCATCGCGGAGTCGGGCCATCCCGTCCTCTTACTCGATCTGGATCCCCAGGGGAATGCCTCCAGTGCCTTGGGCCTCGAGACAGGTGAGGGGAGCAGCCTCTATGCCGCGATGATCGGCGAGACCCCGATGGAGGATCTGATCCAGGAGACGCGTCTTCCGAATCTGGCCGGTATTCCTGCCGACCTCGACCTTGCCGGCGCAGAGATCGAGGTGGCAAGGATGGAGGGACATCTGGGTCAGCTCCGCAGTGTGTTGGAACCGGTGCGCAACTCGGGCCGCTTCGAGTTCATCATTTTGGATTGTCCTCCGTCGCTCGGCATCCTGATGACCAATGCCCTGAGCGCCGCCGACGAGATCCTCATCCCGATCCAGTGCGAATACTACGCCCTCGAGGGGCTCGGCAAGCTGGTCAGCGTTATGGAACAGATCCGTGAGTCCGGAGCCAACCCGACCCTCGCCATGAGCGGACTTCTCATGACCATGCTCGACGTTCGCACCAACATCAGCGCCGCCGTCGTGCGTGATGTCCGCGCCCACTTCGAGGAGGTCGTCTTCCAAGCGGCAATTCCACGATCTGTCCGCATCAGCGAGGCGCCGAGCTTTGGAAAAACCATCCTCGAGTATGATCCGAAAGGTCCCGGAGCCACGGCCTACCGCGTCCTTGCCAAGGAATTCCTCGACCGCCAGAAGCGCGGAATCTCCTTTGTCGGAGCGCCGCAGCGGAATGAAGAAGGATAAAAAGGATGAAGAGTTAAAAATCGAACCAATCATCCTTATCCTATTTCCCCATTTTTAAGGCGCTCTCTTCACCCACCTTTCACTTTTCACTTTTTAACCATTCACTTTCCCAAATGCCCGACGTCCTCGCCCTTTTCAAACAGACCGGAGCCCTGCTGCACGGTCATTTCATTCTCCGTTCCGGTCTTCATAGCCGCGAGTTTTTTCAATGTGCCCTGCTTCTCCAGGATGCCCCCGTTGCGGCTGAAGTCTGCGAGGAGTTGGCTGAAAAACTGCGTCCCTTCCACACGGAAGTGGAGGGGAAGAAACCAACGGTGATCTCTCCGGCCGTCGGTGGCATTATTGTCGGGCAGGAAGTGGCGCGGCATCTCGGCACCCGCCATATCTTTGTCGAGAAGGACGGGAATGGCAGCCTTGTGATGCGCCGCTTCGAGATCAAACCCGGTGAGCGCTTTATCGTCGCCGAGGATGTGGTGACCCGCGGCGGCCGTGTCCAGGAAACCATCGACATCGTCCGTGGGCTAGGCGGCGTCGTGGTGGCAGCAGGTTCCATCGTCGATCGTAGTGGTGGAAATCTCCCCGATTTCGGCTGTCCCTTTGTCAGTCTGATCCAGATGACTCCGGAGACCTTTCCGGCGGATGCGCTACCCGAGGATCTCATCGGTATTGCTGCCGTGAAGCCGGGAAGCAAATAACCCTCCGCAAGCGGAGGGAGTGAAAGGTTGGAAAGTTTAAAGTTCCAAGGTGTTAAAGTCGTTCAGATCGTGACCTTCCCACCTTCCCACCTTCCCACCAACGCACCTTTGGTGCGGTTTCTCACCTTCATAAGGTTCTCGCATACGGTTTTTGCGCTGCCGTTCGCTCTCGGGTCGATGATCGTTGCCGCTGGCTCTAACGGGAGTTGGCCGGGTTGGAGGCTGTTCGCTCTTATTCTGCTCTGCATGGTCTTTGCCCGTACGGCGGCGATGACCTTCAACCGCATTGCTGACTGGGAAATCGACAAACGCAATCCCAGAACTGCGGGCCGGCATCAACTTCTTGGCAAGTATGCGGCCATCATGACGTGCCTGATCAGTGCTGCACTCTTTGTCGGCACGACGTTTTTTATCAACCGTCTTTGCTTCCTGCTTTCTCCCGTGGCTCTCGGGATCATCTTTCTTTACTCGCTCACGAAGCGTTTCACTCATGCCGCTCAGTTCTTCCTGGGACTTGCCCTCTCAGTCTCGCCGGTGGGTGCATGGCTCGCCGTGACAGGATCCTTTGCTTGGCCTCCGATCATTCTGGCTGGGGGTGTTCTCTGCTGGGTGGCCGGATTCGATATAATCTATGCCACGCAGGATGTGGAGACGGATCGTCGTGAGGGACTGCACTCGATGGTGGTCTGGCTTGGTGTTCCAGGCGTGCTGCGTTTAGCCGGTTGGCTGCATCTGCTGATGCTGATGGGTTTGATCGGATTCGGTCTCTCGGCCCATCTCGGGAAGATCTATTTTCTAGGGCTGATACCCGTGCCTTTCCTATTGGTCTATGAGCATCGCATTGCACGGACGCTCGATCTCGGAAAGATCAACAAGGCCTTCTTTGAAACCAATGCCGTGATAGGGCTTCTCTTTGTTTTGATCGTTGTGGCCCAGCAAATCTGGAAGTTTTAGCTGAAACTTTAGTCGATCGGTTTTCCGCTCGTGGTTGTTTGCACAGGATCTGGCAAAGCCAGTGCAGACGGAGCAGTTGGAACAGCAGGAGGCTCCGGTAGAGGAGTAGGAGTAACCGCTGTTTGTTGGGGAATCACGGGTGGGCTGGTGGCCGTTGCGATTGCGGATATCGCAATGGGAACAGCCATGGCCGGGGACTGATACTGAGATTGGAGCTGAGTCTGGGGTTCTTCAGTTTGCAGAATGGGCTTCGGAGTCCTAACGGGAATCGCCTTGCGGATCGGAACGGGGAGGGCTCTGCGGATTCTGATCGGGGTTGGTTTAGGTGTGGGTGTGGGTGTGGGTGTGGGTGTGGGCGTCGGCGAAGCGAACGCTATCCCAGCGGGTAGTGGCAATGGCATGATGGGCATCGGTTGCTGAGGGGTATTACCTAGATCCCTCGTGGCAAGCAGCAGATTCGCATCGTTGGCATTCACATGATACCCAGCTCCGAAAGGCAGTGACCCGTTGAAGTAGGTCGTCCCGTAGGCTGCCTCCAACTCCGCTTCCCTGCGGCGCTTGAAGATGGCAAGCGGATCGGTGTAAACACCGAAAAGCTGGATGCGCCACTCACCGGTTTTGAAATTGCGGTAGGGGATTCCAGAATCATCCTGAAGGATCAGTTGGGAGGTGTTCAACAGGAAGTTCCGGGTCTCGGAAAAGGCATCGAGCGGCAGGAGATAGGAGGCCGCTTTCAGGTAGGAGGCTCCCGGACCAAGATCACCGAGCCATGAGAGGAAGTTGCGGCACTCTTTGCCATTCGAGAGGTCGGCTTTGAAATAATAAAGCGTCTGGGCCGGACCTCCGGGACGGCGATAGATGATCTGCACTCCCGGGGAGCCGAAGGGGCGTATCATCTGGGCTGACTCGACGATGTTTCCGGTGAGGGCCAGCTCCGTAAAGAGGACGGGAAGCACGCCCTGAAAGGATCCATTGGCCAACTGTGGCCTCATTTCGCTCGTAATGAAGTAGCCGCAGAAAAGGGAGGTGTGGAGGGCCTCATCCAGATTCTTCAATGCAGCGCCGAGCGTCGAAGGATCAAGAGCATCGGGCGGCGGAAGGTCCCCCACGGGCTCCAGGCCCCCGAGAACCATAACGCGGGTATCGGGAAAAAAGGCGTAGGCATTCAGAAAGTCAGGGCCCCCGAAGAGATAGCGGAGCACTCCGCGGCTGGCCGGATCCTGTGACAGATGCTCACGACTCCATTGCTGCATCACATCGTAACGGATTCTTCTGCAGAAGGCCCATTGTTCCTGAAGTTGTTTCTGGTGATCTCGGTACTCGGGTGACTGCTGGAGGGGATAGAGTACGCTTTGCCGCGGCAGGGGAATTCCAGCCAGAAACTCCGCCTGCTCCTGCAACGAAGAGGCATGGAGCAAAGAAACGGCACTCCCCCACAGCAGGAGGAAGAGTACGCTACGACGGATCAGGAAAGACGCCTTGGGGAAAGCCATCGGTGAAGGATGAGAGGGAGCAGCATAAGCACCCCGCCTGCAAGGGCAATCCACGGCTTTGTAATCACCGAGTAAAGCAATCCAGCGCCCGAGCAGACCAGGAACACGATTGGCGGCAGAGGATAGAGGGGGCAGATAAAGGAATGACGAGGGTCGAGGGTCGAGAGTCGAGGGTTCTCCCGATGACGTTTCCGTCTAAGAAGGATCAGGCCGATGACACCCAGCATCAGGCAGAGCAGTAGCGGGATCTGCGCAAAGACAAGGACCGTTTCAAAGGAGTCGAAGGCAATCAGTCCCATGACCAGCGCCAATTGCAGTAGGATCGCCCTGACCGGAATGTTATCGCGGGTCTTCGCGAGTGCGGCAAAGAACGGGTAATCCGCCCCGACGCGCTGGGTCACCCGGGGGCCTGTCCAGATCATGGCACTGATCGACGCAAGGAGGCCGAGAGCAATGATGCCCGACATGATCCGTCCGCCTACGGGGCCGATCAGATGATTAGCCGACACGCTCCCCACATTCAACACACCGCGCAGTTCATTCTCCGGGGCCGACGTGAGGAAGACGGCGTTGAGCACAACATAGAAGAGAGTCACTGCCAGGGTGCCGATCACAAGCGAGAGACCGACAGTCCGTCGGGGGCTCTTCACCTCCCCGGCAAGATAGGTCACGGCATTCCAACCCGAGTAGGCATAGAGGACAAAGAGTAGTGCGATTCCCGCGTTTGGTCGGGTTAGTTCCCCCAGAGAAGCTGGCTGTGGCAGCAGGAGTTTCAAGCAAGCGGGATGGAGTAGCGCACTTCCGAATCCGATCGCTATAAAGAGGCCGATTAGCAGGAACTTGATGCCGGTCATTCCATTCTGGAGCAGCGAGCTTGTTCTGAGCGATCTAAGATGAACGAGCGAGATCAGCACCACAGCTCCCACGGTGGAGAGGCGGATGGGGCAGACTGGGAGTGCCGCGTGCAAGTAGGTGCCGAAAGCGATGGCCGAGAGTGAAATGGGCGCTGCGAATCCCGCGATCAGGGAGACGCAGGCCGCCATGAATCCCAGGGCAGGATGGTATATCTCTGAGAGGTAGGTGTATTCGCCACCAGAGCGTGGAATCCGTGCCGCAACTTCCGCGTAGGAGAGAGCTCCGCAGAGGGAAATAAGTCCGCCAAGAACCCAAAGCGCCAGGATGGAGAATCCGCTTTTCAGATCCTGTAACTGGAAGCCCAGGCTCGTGTAAACGCCGGTCCCCACCATCGTTGCCGTGACCAGAGAGAGGCAGGTCAGCAGGCTGATTCCCTGGCTATCGTTTTTGTTCATAGAGGGGAGCAGACAAAAAGTATATGGAACTCAGCCGTAACGGATGCGAAGCAACAGCCGGGCAATCCAACTCAGAAAAGTTGTTCCTTTGTTTGATTCGCTCGCACCCGCTCGTCTCACCCCTCCGGGGCTACCTCTGGTAGTCTGTCCCAGGCTCTCCCGAGACTAGGTATTTTGAGTTCCATATTAATCATCAGGCCTTTTCGTCAGGATGGCTCGGCAGATCCCAGCCAACCGATCGGTGGGCATAGACCACCTCGACCAGTACCACTACCAGAGCGGTCATGAAGAAAATCAATCCCGCCACAAAGGTTGTGACCACATAGCTACCTTGAAAGTGTCTGACTCCTGCCTCGAAGAAAAAGATTTCCAGAACAGTCAGGGAGATGAGCACCCCGCTTAGGACATCAAAGAAGATGGCAAGCGCACACATCCGCCCCCTGATGCGAACCTCGCGAAATTCGACACGATAGTGTGACTCAAGCGCAGGGGTGAGTTTTTCGGCAGCAAAGAGCTCGCCGTGAATGAATCGCATCCGATCGATGGCGCGGGCCAATCGTCCGCTAATCGCATTGATGAGCATGACCACGGCGGTAAGAAGAAAGACCGGTGCCAGCGCCAACTGAATCGTCGAAGTAACTTCGTTTGAGGAAAGGGTCATAGGTAGGGGGTAACGACTTAGAATAGTGAATCCTACCAATGTCCGTCACCCTTTTGCGGCCGAAAAGTGGGCCGATTACTCGGCATCGAGCTTTTTGAGGACGGAAAGCGCCCTTTTGGGATCTGTCACACGCAGAATAAGAAGGCCCTTTTTCGCCGAAGGCATTGAGGCCAGGTAGCCGTAGTCGATGTTGATCTTCCTGGAAGAGAGGGCATGGGCGATCCGGGAGAGGCTACCCGGCTTGTTGTCGTTCTGGATCATCAGCACGTCGCTCTCAACGACCAGTGTGCCGTATGACTCGAAGAGCGTCATTGCCCGATCGGTATTGCTGACAACCATCCTAACAACTGCATGATCCGTGGTGTCGGAGACGGTGAGTCCGTAGATGTTGATCCTCGCGCCGGCCAGTGCATCGCAGACGGCGGCCAGTGCGCCCGGTTTGTTCTCAAGAAAGACAGCCAATTGCTGAACAATCCTTGGAGCCAAAGGATCAGCCTTCTTCATGGCTTCAACGTAGCCCTGATTATAAAGAAAAGAAGGAGAAAAGGCGCGTGGGACCGCGGCTTAGTCATTCGAGGTGAAGGCCGAGAAGTCCCAAGATCAGCAAATCGAGGATGCCTGGTCGGGGACGACCGGCAGACAAAGGGGCAATATTTTCCCGCAGAGGCGCAGAGACGCAGAGAAAAAGGATGAGCTTCCATCCCTCTCTTGGTCTGCTGACCTAACAGTCTCCAGTTGGGCTAGGCCTTCGGCGAAGCCGTGATGTGTTCCGTGATGATGGTCTTGCCTTCCTCGACCTTCTTTTCCTCGATCGGCTGGGCCGCGGGGACATGAGGGGTGACCTTCCAGAAGGCTGCGAGATGACGCTTCCAGTCGGCGAGGATGCGTGCGGCCAGCGGGCTGCCGGTCTTCTCCTGATGCTTGATGACGAGATCCTTCAGCTTGGCTTCGTCCTCGGCGGAGGTAATCCGGTCGGCTCCGACAAGCTGGTCGTTGTAGCGCCCAAGGAACTTGTCCTCCAGATCAAGGACGAAGGCCTCGCCGCCGGTCATGCCAGCGCCGAAGTTCTTGCCCGTGGAGCCAAGGACCACAACGGTGCCGCCGGTCATGTATTCGCAACCATGGTCGCCGATCCCCTCGACGACGGCAGTGCCTCCCGAGTTGCGAACGCAGAAACGCTCGCCAGCACGGCCATTGGCAAAGAGGTGTCCAGCGATGGCTCCATACATGACGGTGTTGCCGATGATGCTGTTCTTCTCGGGGACAAAGCGGTGATCGGGCAGAGGTCTGACGATGATCTCTCCTCCGCTCATGCTCTTACCGACATAATCATTTCCCTCGCCCGTGAGGACGAGTTTGATACCCGGAGCCAGGAAGGCTCCGAAGCTCTGGCCTGCCGTGCCGGTCAGGTCGAGTTCGAGGGTTCCTTCCGGAAGGCCCTCTTCGCCGTACTGGTAGGCGATCTCTCCCGAAACCTTGGTGGCCAGCGAGCGGTTCGTGTTGTCGACCTTGTAGGAAAGCTTCACGGCCTTTGCGTCGCGGATGGACTCCTCGGCATCCTGCAGAATGATGTCATCGAGCGGTTGGTCGTGCTCGGGATCGTTGCGGTCGCGCGTGGCGTAACGGACGGCCGTCGGATCATCCTTCACGACATCCTTGAGGAGGCGTGAGAGGTCGACGGTGTTGGCCTTCGGATGACCCTCGATGTGCTTCTGGCGGAGGCACTCGGTGCGGCCGACCATCTCATCGATGGTACGGAAGCCGAGGCGGGCCATGATACCCCGGACCTCTTCGGCAACGGCGTTGAAGAAGTTGACGACATTCTCGGGCTTCCCTTTGAACTTTCCGCGGAGACGATCGTCGAGGGTGGCGACGCCGACCGGACAGTTGTTGAGATGGCACTGGCGGACATAGACGCAGCCCATAGCAATAAGGGCGGCGGTTCCGAAGTTGTACTCCTCGGCACCGAGCAGTGTGGCGTGGATGATGTCCTCGCCGGTCCGCATCCCGCCATCGGTACGAAGCGTGACACGGTTACGGAGGCCATTCAGCAGCAGGACCTGATGGGTCTCGGCGACGCCGAGTTCCCAGGCGCCACCAGCGTGTTTCACAGAGCTGAGCGGCGAAGCGCCGGTTCCGCCGTCGTGACCGCTGACCAAGATGATGTCGGCATGAGCCTTCGCCACGCCTGCGGCCACAGTCCCGACGCCCGCCTCGGCGACGAGCTTCACAGTGACGCGTGCACGTGGATTGACCTGCTTGAGGTCATAAATGAGCTGGGCCAGATCCTCGATCGAGTAGATGTCGTGATGAGGCGGCGGCGAAATGAGAGTGACGCCAGGAACCGAGTTGCGGAGCTTGGCGATATAGGCGGTAACCTTGTGACCGGGAAGCTGTCCACCCTCTCCGGGCTTGGCACCCTGGGCCATCTTGATCTCGATCTCTTTGGCGCTCGCAAGGTAGGCGGCATGGACGCCAAAGCGACCGGAGGCGATCTGTTTGATGGCGCTGTTGGCCCAGTCGCCATTCTCCTGACGCTTGAAGCGGCGGGGATCTTCGCCACCCTCACCGCTGTTCGACTTCCCGCCGATGCGGTTCATGGCGATCGCCAGAGTCTCGTGGGCCTCGGGGCTCAGGGCTCCTAGCGACATTCCGGCCGTGGTGAAGCGACGGCGGATTTCCTCGATCGACTCGACCTCCTCGATCGGCACCGGGCCGGAGGGGAGGGCGACGAACTCGAGCAGGTTGCGCGGGGAGTGAGGGGTCGAGGCCAGGACGGCATCGACATAGGCCTTGTAGTCCTCGGGCTTGTTGGTGCGGACGAAGCTGTGGAAGTTCTTGATGACCGGGGGGGTCACGGCATGGAGCTCACCGCCCCGTCGGATGCGATAAAACCCGGGGTCTCCGAGCTGGAGTGCGGCGGCCTCCTTGCCTTCCTCGACGGGTAGGGGAGCGGCGTAGGCCATCTCGTGGCGGGCTAGGGACTCGCGCGCGATCTCCTCGAAACCGACACCCTCGATCTGGGTGGGGGTTGCGGTGAAGCACTCCTCGACAAGTTTGGTCGAGATGCCGGTTGCCTCGAAGGTCTGGGCTCCGCGGTAGCTGCCGATGACGGAGATGCCCATCTTCGACATGATCTTGAGGAGGCCGCTTTGGAGCGCCTTCTTGTAGTTGAGCTGGGCGGTGGCGAAGTCGATCTCCACGGAGCCCTTTTCGATCATCTCGCGGATGGTCTCGATGGCCAGGTAGGGATTAATGGCGCTCACGCCATAGCCGATCAGGCAGGCCATCTGGTGGACATCGCGGGCCTCGCCTGTCTCGCAGACGATACTCACCCGCATGCGCTTGCCGACACGACGGAGATGATGATGGACAGCGCCGACAGCCAGAAGTGCAGGGATCGCGAGGTTCTCCGCATCGATTCCCCTGTCGCTGAGAACGAGTATGCGGGTTTCTTCATCAACAGCCTTCTCGGCTGCCTTGCAGAGTTCATGAACCGCAGTGGCGAGTCCTGTGGGGCCCGAGGATGCCTTCCAGAGTGAGGAAAGGGTGGTCGCCTTGTGATCCCCGCCAATCTTGCGGATGGACTCCAGCTCCTCGTTGAACAATATCGGGGAGTCGAGAGAGACCTGAGAGGCATGCTCCGGGGTCTCGGAGAGGAGATTGCGTCTCCAGCCCAGGGTGGTGAAAAGCGACATGACCAGGCGCTCGCGGATCGGGTCGATCGGCGGATTCGTGACCTGTGCAAAGAGCTGGCTGAAGTAGGTGTAGAGAAGACGCGGCCGCAGAGAAAGGACCGCAAGCGGCGTGTCGTCCCCCATGGAGCCGACGGCCTCGGCGCCATCCTTGATCATTGGCTTGAAGATCATGTCGAGCTCCTCGCTGGTGTAGCCGAAGGAGACCTGGCGCTGAGTCAGGTCGATGATGTCGAGGTCGCCTTTCGCGGGAGCGAGCTGCTCGGCCTTGAAGGGGGCGAGACGGACACGATGGTCATCCACCATCTTCCGGTAATTGTGGCGTGTCGCGAGCGACTGCTTGATCTCGGTGTCGCGCATCAGGACGCCGGCAGCGGTATCGATGGCGATCATCTCGCCCGGGGCAAGACGCCCCTTCTCGATGATAGAGTCCTGATTGAGGCCATCGACCCCCATCTCGGATCCAAGACTGAAAATGCCGCTGTCCGTGATCTGGTAGCGGGCCGGGCGCAGACCATTGCGATCAAGGCAGGCACCGATGGTGATGCCGTCGGTGAAGACTAGGGCCGCGGGACCGTCCCAGGGCTCGCAGAGGCAGGTGTGGTACTCGTAGAAGGCGGCGAGTTCGGGGCTGATCTCTTTGTCGCCGCGCCAGGCCGGAGGAACCAGCATGGTCATCGAGTGCAGGATCGAACGCCCTGACATGGTCAGGACCTCGAGGACATTGTCCAAACTGGCGGAGTCAGAGCCACCGGGCTGGATGATCGGGTGTAGCAACTCGATGTCCTCGCCCCAGAAATCGGCTTTCAGTTCCGCTTCGCGCGCCTGGGTCCAGTTGCGGTTGCCTCGGACGGTATTGATCTCACCGTTGTGAGCCAGGATTCGGAAGGGATGGGCAAGCGGCCAGGTTGGGAAGGTATTCGTGCTGTAGCGCTGGTGATAGACGCAGAGAGCGGTCTCGTAGTCGGGGTTGGAGAGGTCGGGAAAGAACTTCTCTAGTGACGAGGAGACAAGAAGACCCTTGTAGACGATCAGGCGGTGAGACAGCGAAGGGATGTAGAAATCCTCGATTTTGTCGGCGGCCACGCGCTTCTCAATCTCGTTGCGAGCGAGAAAAAGACGCCGCTCGAACTCATCGGCCGTCATCCCCTCAACCTTGCCAACCAGGACCTGCTCGATATCGGGCAGGGTCAGCAGGGCCTTGGTGCCGAGGATCTGCTTGTTGGTCGGAACCTCACGCCAGCCGAAAAGATAGAAGCCCCTCTTTTCCAGAACCTCCTCGGTGATGGCCTTGGCCCGGGCCTTGGCATACTCGTTCTCCTTGGGAAGGTACATGACCCCGACGCCGAGATCGGTGTCGCTGTAGAGGGACTTGCCCCAGCTTTCGATAATGGGACGGAAGAGCTTGTAGGGAATCTGAGTCGAGATGCCCGCACCGTCACCCGTCCGGGCATCGGCATCCAGGGCTCCGCGGTGCATCAAGTTGCAGATGGAGCGAAGACCGATGCGCAGGATCTCGTTGGAGCGCTGGCCGCTGATTTGAGCAACCATGCCGACGCCGCAGGCGTCTTTCTCAAAAGACGGATCATAGAGCGAGGTGCTGCTCTGATGGTGGGGTAGGGAATGATTCATCATAAGAATGGGTGCGTGGAATGCAGTTATGGAGTTCGTCGATGCTATTAGCCGAGGCAAAGCAGAAGCGAACCATATAATGTCGTGGATGGTTTCCCTTGCCGCAAGCAAATGGCGTTCCAGACGAGGGATTTTTTTGAAGAATGTCTTAGTGAGCCGCTGTCGGTGATTTCTTAGCGGATGGATCTTCTTTCCCGAGCCTTGATATCTTCCGTTATCGCGGTTCAATTCAGGGGCTACGCCTCCAATCCCATGCCCTATCTTGCCGACCCCAATCGCTATGACCGTTCCGATTTCTTTGCCCGGTGCGGCAAGTCGGGGCTGCTGCTTCCCAGAATTTCCCTGGGTTTGTGGCACAATTTCGGTGAAGTCGACTCCTTCGAGACGGCTCGAGGGATCGTGTTGCGGGCCTTCGACCTCGGGGTCACCCATTTCGATCTGGCAAACAACTACGGCCCCCCTCCGGGTTCGGCCGAATCCACATTCGGGAAACTACTCTCGTCCGATCTGGCAGCTTACCGGGATGAACTGATCATTACCACCAAGGCCGGCTACACGATGTGGCCGGGACCCTATGGCGACTGGGGTTCCAGAAAATACCTTCTCTCCTCGCTCAACCAGTCTCTGAAACGGATGGGCCTCGATTATGTCGATATCTTCTACAGCCACCGGATGGATCCCTCCACACCTCTCGAGGAAACGATGGGGGCCCTTGCCCATGCCGTGAAATCCGGAAAGGCGCTGTATGCGGGCATTTCAAACTACAACCCCGAAATGACCGCGCGGGCAGCCACCCTGCTTCGCGAGATGGGCACGCCCCTGCTGATCCACCAACCCAAGTACAATATGTTCGAGCGAACGGCCGAGCATGGCCTCCTCGACGTGCTGGAGCGCGAAGGTGTCGGGTGCATTCCTTTTTCACCATTGGCCCAGGGCCTGCTCTCGCAACGCTATCTGGGAGGGATTCCCGGGGATGCTCGGGCAGCAAAGGAACATGGTTTCCTTAGGCCCGAGGGAGTAAAGCCTGAGATCATCGCAAAAGTTCGCGAGCTCGGCGAGATTGCCGCTGCCCGAAGCCAGAGTATCGCCCAACTCGCCTTGGCCTGGGTGCTTCGAGACGCACGCGTGACCACGGCGCTGATCGGCGCCAGCAAGATCAGCCAGTTGGAAGAATGCGTGGCCGCCGTCTCGAACACCGTGTTTGATCAGGAGGAGCTTCAGAAAATAGAGGTCATTCTCAAGGCATGAGTCAGGGAATAAGTCGGGCGGTTCCCTCCGATGCTGATCGGAACTGGCGCATCTTTCTCTGGTTTCGCGTTCTGTTTTCGGCGCGGTTCTACTACCCGGTGATGGCGGTGCTCTTCCTGGACCTGGGACTGACAGCTATCCAGTACACTCTGCTGAATGTGGCTTGGGCCGCGGCGAGCCTGCTCTCCGACATTCCCGCCGGCGTGCTGGCTGACCGGATCGGACGCAAGCCGCTGCTCGTGGCCGCCGGTTGCTGCATGGTCGCGGAGATGGCAATCCTCTGTTTTGCCCCTCACAACGGGGGACTGGTGCTCTTTCTCTTCTGTCTGGCAAACCGGATCCTGAGCGGCCTGGCCGAGGGGGCCGCGAGCGGCGCCGACGAAGCCATCGTCTTCGACTCACTGGCGGAGAGTGGTCGCGAAGGTGAGTGGCATGGCGTGATGGAGCAACTGACCAGATGGCAGTCGATGAGTTTTGTCTTTGTCATGCTGGTGGGCGGAGCGGTCTATGCACCCGGTTTTGTGAATGGAGCCCTCGCTTTGGTGGGGATCACCGCCCATCTGGATCAGGCGACCACGCTTCGACTCCCGCTCGTTCTGACACTGATCAGCGCCGTGGGAGTGCTGCTCCTGGCCCTGAATTTCCGCGAGCCCCTGCGGCATCAGCCCCACTCCCTGGAAGATCCCGAGGGGCACCGGGCCTCCTCGGCCTTAGGGGCGTTCGCCTTCACGCTCCAGGCAGGACGTTGGCTGCTGAGTAGTCCGGTCGCGCTCTTTGTTGTCTGTGCCGGTTTTGTGCTGGATTGCGTGGTTAGACTCTTCCTTGTCTTCAGCACTTCCTATTTCCGACTGATTGAGATTCCCGAGATTGCCTTCGGGGTGCTCGGTGCCGCTATGGGAGCTATTGGTCTCCTTGTATCACCATGGATCCGCCGGATGGTGACCACCCGCAGCATTGGTGCCAGTTTTGCGATCATGACCGGAGTCGTCTTTGTGGGACTCGTGGGCGTGGCCTTCCATCCTCCTTACTGGGGACTGCTCTTCGGCTATCTCCTCTGGGGTGCCATGACAATGATCGGTTACGCGGTCTCGACTTATCTCAACCAACTCGTCGACTCGCATCACCGGGCGACCGTTCTCTCGTTCAAGGGTGTGACGATCAATCTCGCCTATGCGGGAATCAGCCTGCTCTTTGCCTTGGCTCTTCGTGCGGTTCCCGGCTCGAATGCGCAGGAACAGCTGGGTCACGCCTTCGGATTTCTCCCGTTCTGGCTACTGCTGACCTGCGGCATCCTTTTCTTTGCATTCAGGAAACATCTCTCCCTGCTCAATGCTCCCTCCATTCATCCCGGGCAATGATCTTGGCCTTTAACAAACCTTACGGCGTGCTCTCGCAGTTCACGCCGGATGGATCGTTAAACCGGACTCTTGCGGAGTTTGGCTTTCCGAAGGAGGTTTACCCGCTGGGCCGACTGGATGCTGATTCCGAGGGACTCCTGTTGCTGAGCGACGAAGCGGGTCTTAACACGCGTCTGCTCGATCCGGAACGTGGCCATTCACGGATCTACTGGGCCCAGGTGGAACGAATCCCAACCCCCGAAGCGCTGACTCAACTTGCCTCCGGCGTAACTATCCAGGATTACAAAACCCGTGCTTGCAAGGCATGGCTGCTTGATCCCCAGCCCAATCTGCCTCCGCGAGATCCCCCGATCCGCATGCGCAAAAATGTCCCCGATTGCTGGATCGCCCTGGAACTCCACGAGGGTAAAAACCGTCAGGTGCGCCGGATGACAGCGGTTATCGGTCACCCAACGCTCAGGCTTATCAGAAAGAGCATCGGGAAGCTGACTATGGGATCACTTGCTTCTGGTGCCTGGAGAGAACTCTCGATCGAGGAGCGAGAAATGATTTTCCGATAGTTCGGTAGGGGGTCGGCGTTTAACCCGCCGACTCTTCGATCCAGGCAAGAGCTTTGTCGTAACTGCGGCGCTCGAGGTAGTGGTGGAACTGGGGGTCGAGTTGGCTTGCAGGCAACGCAGCGATCAGCGCGTCGATCCGTCCGGAAACCTCGATGAGTCGCTTCAGATGACCCTCGGCATCCCGATCCCTGTGCGCATGATCTGCAATGACTGCAAGGCGCTCACGGAGAGCCTCTGCCAAAGGAACGAATTGAACGAATTGGGTGGAATCAGGGGAGGACATTCTGGCCGTGCTGGCGGAGCAGGTGGTCGCAGAGCACGAGATGTACCATCGCCTCGACCATAGGGACGGCGCGCGGCAGGACGCAGGCATCGTGGCGCCCGCGTGCAGCCAACTCGGCAGCCTCTCCCTCTACGGTGACTGTCTGCTGAATCTTCGCAATCGTGGCGGTCGGCTTGAAGGCGACACGGAAGAAGATGTGCTCGCCATTGCTGATGCCACCTTGGATGCCGCCGGAGCGGTTCGTGGCTGTGGAGACTTTCCCCTCCTCAATGACGAAGGCGTCATTGTGCTCGCTGCCAGTGAGGCGTGTTCCCGCGAAGCCGCTACCAATCTCAAATCCCTTTGTGGCGGGAAGGCTCATCATCGCCTTGGCAAGGTCTGCCTCCAGCTTGTCAAAGACGGGCTCGCCCAGAGCGGGAGGGACTCCGCGAACGACGCACTCGATGGTGCCGCCAATGCTGTCGCCCTGGGATCGGACTTCCTTGATGCGGGCGATCATCGCCTCGGCGGCTTTCAGATCAGGGCAGCGCACCGGGGTGGCATCGACCTGAGCTGTCGTGACGGTCGCTTGGTTGACTTCGGAGTCCAGATCGTGGATGGAGCGGACGTAGGCGACGACCTCATAGGCCGGGTGAAGCGTGCGGATTACCTTGCGCGCCACGACGCCAGCGGCCACACGGCCGATGGTCTCGCGTGCGGAAGAGCGGCCACCGCCTTCCCAGTTCCGGATGCCGTACTTGCTCTGGTAGGTGAAATCGGCATGCGAGGGGCGGAACATCGTCTCCATCTCGGAGTAGGCCGAGGGGCGCGCATCCTTGTTATCGACGGCCACAAGGATCGGAGTGCCGAGGGTCTGGCCCTGAAATACTCCGGAGAGGATGCGGCACTTGTCCTCCTCCTGACGCGGGGTGACGATGTCGCTCTGGCCAGGGCGACGCCGGTCAAGCTCGACCTGGATCTCCTCCGCAGTGATAGGGAGCCGGGAGGGACAGCCGTCGATGACGCAGCCGACTCCTCCGCCATGGGATTCACCCCAAGTGGAGACACGGAAGAGAGTTCCAAAGATACTGGCCATAAAGGTGATTAGTATGGGTGCTCCGGCAGGTCAACTCACGCAAAATCGCCCCCAATCACCTGCGAGTCGGCTACACATCGCCTGCAGTTATTTGCGCAAGGCGGCTTTTCTTGTCATCTCGAAGCATACTGGTCCGGGAGTTCCCCATGTATTTCTAGGAGAGGGGTGCTTGACGCGCTCGTGCCATGGTTTTATTGCATAGGTTGCAGCTTTAAGATTGCACTCCGTGTCATGAGAGCCCGCCGAGTTTTTCGGAAATGGGTCGTCGTGACGGGGTCTGTCATCGCATGGCTTCATTTCATTCAAGACTTCCTAACTTTCAGCCACTTATAATCATCATGTTTAATAAAATTTTCGGATTCTTCTCCAGTGACATCGGCATCGATCTCGGAACTGCCAACACCTTGGTTTATGTCAAGGACAAGGGCATCGTCCTTCGCGAACCCTCCATTGTTGCCGTTAAGGCGGGCACAACCCATGTGCTTGCGGTTGGCGAAGAGGCGAAGCGCATGCTCGGGCGCACGCCCGGTAATATCACCGCGATCAGGCCCCTCAAGGATGGTGTCATTGCCGACTTTGAGATCACCGAGGCGATGCTCCGGCATTTTATTACCAAGGCCCATGGCAATCGTCGGTTTGTCCGTCCCCGTGTCGTGATCGCCGTGCCAAGCGGCATCACTGAGGTGGAGAAGCGTGCCGTGAAAGATTCGGCTATGCATGCCGGGGCTCGCGAGGTTTACCTGATCGAGGAGCCGATGGCTGCCGCAATTGGCGTTGGGCTTCCTGTCACAGATCCCGCCGCCAACATGATCATCGATATCGGCGGTGGCACCACCGAAGTGGCCATCATCTCGCTGGCAGGCATCGTCTTCAGTAGGAGTGTGCGTGTTGCGGGCGACGAGCTGGATGACGCCATCACCCAATATCTCAAGCGCGCTTACAACCTGCTGATCGGCGAGCGCACGGCGGAAGAGATCAAGCTGCGTCTCGGCAGTGCCTACCCCCTGGAGAAGGAACTCACCATGGAGGTCAAAGGGCGCGATCAGGTTGCCGGACTCCCCAAGACCATCACCATCACGTCACAGGAGATCCGCGAAGCCCTCGTGGAGCCGGTCTCTCGCATCGTCGAGGCGATCCGCATCACCCTCGAGCGTTGCCCACCCGAACTCTCCGCCGACCTCGTCGACCGCGGAGTTGTCCTGGCAGGCGGCGGAGCCCTTCTGCGCGGGCTCGACAAGCTTATCGCCGAGGAGACGGGGCTTCCAGTCCACGTGGCCGAAGATCCGCTCAGCGCCGTGGCCGAAGGAACCGGCAAGGCCCTTCAGGAAATCGAGTTCCTGCGGGCCGTCGCCGCAGTCGATCGTCCCAGGGCCTGAAGCCGTTTCCGGGATGGCGGAGTAATCCCCTCCCGGATCTCTTCCACTCCCTTTCCGGGGCCACGATCAGGAAATCACCAGCAGGAACACTATCGGGATGAAAAAAATCCAGATCGCCTCCCTTGTCGTTTTCACCGTGCTCGCGATCGCCGTCTGCCTGCTCGAATCCGGCACCCTGACATGGCTCCAGTCCGGACTGCTCGGAGTTATCTCGCCGATCAGCCGTTCGGGGAGTGCGGTGAAAAGCAGCATCGGCACTCTCGGCAAGGATCTTCTGTCACTGGATCAACTCCAGGCAGAGTATGAGCGGATGCTCGCCGAGAACCGAAAGCTCCGCGCGGAGAATAACGGACTGCGCGATCTCCAGCAGGACAACGATCATCTCCGACAGGTCTTGGGTTACCGGGAACGCTCCTCGTTCCGCCTCGTTCCTGCGCTGGTGCTTGGCCATGATGCCGGCGTCTGGTGGAGCACGATCAAGATCAACCGAGGTTCGGCCGATGGCATCGCGCCTGACATGCCGGTGATTACCGACAAGGGGCTGGTCGGGAAGGTATCGGCCGTTTCCGGCAACCTATCCGAGGTGCTTCTGGTTACGGATGAAAACTGCAAGGTGGCAGCCAAGGTGGAGGGAACCAAGGAACAGGGAATCAGTGCAGGGTCGCGTGACCCGGTGGGTGAGTTGCGTCTGACGTTTTTGAGCAAACTGGCTGATCTTCAGCCCGGGCAGAAAGTTTACACGGCGGGTGTGAGCGGAGGGATCTTCCCCTCCGGCATCGCTCTCGGCACGGTGAAAAGTTTTCACGCCCGCGAACTTGATGGCGAAGCCATCCTCGAGCCCTCCGCCGATCTCGGCACGCTCGAGGAGGTCTTCATTGTCACCGGCGCGAAATGAGGCAAGCCATTCTATTCGTCATTCTCCTGCTCCTGCTGCCGATTGCCGTGGCCGTCCAGGATCTGCTGCCAGCCATTCCGCCCTTCCAGGCTAGGATCCTGCTGCTTCCCGTGGTTTTTTGTTTCGGGGCGATGGCTCTTCCTCTTGTGCCCGCGCTCTTTTTCGCGCTGGCGACCGCCTTGGTCCAGGGACTCGTAGTGCTGCAGATCCAGTCCGGGCAGGCGGAACTCGGACTCACGGTGCCCGTTGTGTTTTTTCTGGTCTGGGCGATTGTTCTCCAAATGGCAAGTGAGGCGACCCATGGGACGAGATGGGAAGTTCATGCCCTTGGGAGTGCCGTGGTGACCTTGTCACTCCTGGGCGTTGAATTCCTGGTGCTCTGTGTCAGACGGGGAGGATTTCCGCTGGAGATGACGGTTCTGCTTCGGATCGTGATTCCCTCGGCGGCATCACTGCTGATCGCGCCGCTGCTTTACTTCACGCTTCGGAAAATGGTGCCAGTCTTCATCGATGAGGCCCATCTTCCCCAAAAACCCAATTTCAGCAGGTAAGGCCATGAAATTGTTCGACGACTCGCTACGCAAGATCCTCATCCTCAGGGGGATTCTGGCCTTTTCACTCGTTCTGCTCCTGGCGCGAATGTGGTATGTCCAGATTTACAAGTATGCCGACTACAAGGGCCGCATCAAGGGACACTCCCAGCTGACGGTTAGGCTCCCGGCCGTGCGCGGCGAGATCTGCGACCGCAGAGGGGTGCCGTTAGTCGAGAACCGGGCCAGCATGGAGGTGGAGTTCTACCTGCCCGACATCGTCCGTGCCTGGAAGGAAGAGCATGACGAGGTGCCCATCCGCAAGTACTGGGGACTCGACCACGGCATGAGAGCTCTCAAATCCGAGCCCGACATCGTGAAGATCATCAACGAGTCGATCGTTCCTCACCTCGAGAAGCTGGGGCTTGCCGGTGACTATAATAGCCGCAAGCTGCAGGTGCATTTCCGCGATAACGCCGAGGTTCCCTATGTCTACCGCCAGGACCTTGATTTCGAGACCATGGCCCGGTTCAGCGAGAACAGCCTCGATCTTCCGGGTGTTACGGTGACGCTCAAGCCCGTCCGGCACTATGTTTATGGGGCCCTGGCCGCTCATCTCTTCGGCTATGTCGGCCTTCCCAAGGAGATCAACAAGGAGGAGGCGGCTCAGTTCAATTTCTACCAGCCCGATGTGGAGGGAAAAGCGCAGATCGAACAGGCCTACGACGATGTCCTCCGCGGCACGCCCGGGACCAAATTTCTTCAGCGTAACGCCCATGGGGTCATCGATGGGGAGACCAAGAGGATCGAGCCGAAGCAAGGTTCCAAGGTTTGCCTGACCATCGACGCCCGCATCCAGTTCATTGTGGAGAAGGCCCTCCGTGTTGTCGGTCGCGGGGCGGCGATCGTGCTCGATCCGAACTCCGGAGAGATTTTGGCCATGGCCTCGGTACCCTCCTTTGATCCTAATCAGTTCGTTCCTTCGATTTCCAAGGCTGACTGGGAGAAACTCGCCAAAGACCAGACAGATCCCCTCATGAACCGAGCGGTGAACGCCTACGCGCCTGGCTCTACCTTCAAGCTCTGCACCGCGCTGGCCGGTATCCGCGCGGGTGTTGGCGATAGGCAGTTCGAGTGCACCGGGGGCGTCCAGTACGGCAACAAGTACATGAAGTGCTGGGTACTCACCGCCAAGCCTCCCATGCCGCCCCATGGCCGCCAGGACCTGACCACGGCTATCAAGAATTCCTGCGATCCCTTCTTCTACCAGTACGGCAATGCCGCCGGCATCGACCAGATCGACGCGGTAGGTGGCATGCTTGGTCTGGGCCAGAAGACAGAACTCCCGCTCAACAACGTGGCCTCGGGTGTGATGCCGGGCACCGCTTGGCTTGCGCAGAACTATCCCCGCGAACGCTGGAGCCCCGGCTACACGGCCAACACCGCGATCGGCCAGGGCTTCGTCCTTGCGACCCCGCTGCAAGTGGCCAACATGGCCGCGACCGTGGCCAACGGCGGCATCGTTTATCAGCCACACCTCGTCGAGAAGGTCGTGAGTCAGGATGGCGCGGTGGTTAAGGAGGAGCCAGTCAAGATCCGCACCGACTTTCTGAAGGAATCAGGAATCACCGCCGATCAGCTAGAGAAGGTGCGCAAGGGGATGTGGCGGGTCGTCAACGACTCGGACGGCACCGCCCGCAAGGCACGGGTCAAGGACGTGCCGGTGGCAGGGAAGACCGGCACCGCGCAGTTCTGGCGCAATGGCATCAAGGACTACCACACCTGGTTCATTTGCTTCGCCCCTTATGATAAGCCTCGCTATGTCATCTGCGTCTTTGTCCAGGGTGGTAAATCCGGCGGCTCCGTGCCCGCCCCGATCGCCGCGAAGATCCTGGAGCAGATCACCGCCATGGAGAAAGGGCAGGAGGTCAAGCTGGAGGCAATTAGCCCGGCTATTGGCAACTTCCAGCCGATTGCCGGAATCGACTTCTCACGGGATCTCCCCGCGCAGTACGGAGGCGACAGCGCCACCTCTCCAGATCCTGCAGCCGAGGAATCTCGCGAGTCCGGGAACGGATCAAATGGAGGCACCCCTGCAGCCAAGCCTGATATCCGGGAGGATGCCGACAGCCATGTGAAAAACCGGAAACCCCAGGCTCAAGGAGGACTTCAGAAATTCTTCAACTTCCTAGGTGGCGGCCGCTCGGCCGTTCCGAAACAATCGAACTAGGCGATCAGAAACCTGCCGTAACGGATGCGAAGCAACGGCCGGGCAAGCAAACCTGAAAGCTGAAATTTCCCAAATTACTCCAAACACAACGCAACGATTCGACAAAAAAAACCCAATTCAAACCTGCAGCTTTCACTTAGGTTGGCCGGCCTTTTCTGTCATTCAGGTTTCAAGTTTCAGGTCTCATCCTTCCATAGCTACGCCCCAACAACCCAACCTCCCAAACCAAAAACATCAATTCACGATCTGTTTATTAAACCTCGAATTGCTGCCTTCTGCAGTGCAGTCATTCAGGTTTCAAGTTTCAGGTCTCATTCTTCATCAACCTGACCCAACAGCCTTCAGCCTTCAGTCTAATTACCTAACCCCTAAACCCCTAATAACCTAATTCCATGAGCATCATTGAAACCGTCAAACGCCTCCTAGGCGTCAAAAAATCAGGCCCCCGCATCGAGCTAATCGTCAGCTGCGAGAAACTCGAGAAACGAGTCGCCCTCCTCGAGGACGGCAAGCTGGAAGAATACTCCATCGAGCGCGACAGCGAGCGCAACATCGTCGGCGGCATCTTCAAGGGCAAGGTCCGCAACATCGAGCATGGCCTCAAGGCCATGTTTGTAGACATCGGCTTCGAGAAGAACGCCTTCCTTCACTTCTGGGACGCCATCCCGGCGGCTCTTGATAGCGGCATTGAGACCGTCCAGCGCGCAGGAGGAGGAAGCAACCCAAAAAAGAAGCCGCAGATCACCGCCAAGGACATCCCCAATGTCTATCCTGTCGGAAGCGAGATCATGGTCCAGGTGACCAAGGGACCGATCGGCACCAAGGGGCCCCGGATCACCACCAACATTTCCATGGCTGGCCGTTACATGGTCCTCATGCCTTTCAACGACCAGTGCGGCATCTCCCGCAAGATCGAGGATCCTAAGGAGCGCGCACGTCTCCGTAAGATCCTGACCGAGCTAACCCTGCCTGAGGGAATGGGCATTATCATCCGCACCGCAGGAGAGGGGCAGAAGGCCCGTTTCTTCGTCCGCGATCTCGGCTTCCTGCTCGACCAGTGGCGCGAAGTGGAGAAGGGGATGGCCGAGAAGCCGGCCGCCAGCACACTGATCCTCGAGCCCGATCTGGTCGATCGTACGGTCCGCGATCTCCTGACAGAGAGTGTGGATGCCGTTCATGTCGATGACATCAAGGCCTGCGAACGCATGCAGGAACTCGTAGGCCAGATCTCCAAGCGCGCCAAGAAATCGATCCACTTCTACAGCGGCCAGAAGCCTATCTTCGACAATTTCGCCGTTCAGACTCAGATCGATAACGCCTTCCTGCGCCAGGTCTGGCTACCGTGCGGCGGCTATCTCGTCATCGATGAGACCGAGGCCATGATCGCCGTCGACGTGAACACTGGGCGGAACAAGGGTAGCAAGGACATGGACAAGACCATCTTCCAAACCAACATGGAGGCGGCTGATGAGGTCGCTCGCCAGCTGCGTCTGCGTAATATCGGCGGACTAATCGTTGTCGACTTCATCGATATGAAGAACCGTAAGGATCAGCAAGCCGTCTACCAGCGCATGCGCGACCGCCTGCGTCGCGACAAGGCCCGCACCCATGTTCTCCCAATCTCCGCGCTCGGCCTCATGGAGATGACCCGTCAGCGAGCTCAAGAGAGTCTCTCCAGCTCGCTCTACACGAACTGCTCCTATTGCCACGGCAAGGGCGTCGTGAAGAGCCAAATGACCATGAGCGTCGAGCTTCAGCGGGCGCTTCACACTCTCATGAAGCGTCACCAGGAGGAGATCCATGAGTTTAAGGTCACCGTTCATCCGGAGCTTCTCAACCGCCTCCGCACCGAGGACGAGGAACTCCTTATCGACATCGAGCGCAAGTACGCCGGTCGACTCTCCTTTAAGTCCGACCCGACACTCCATGTGGAGAAGTTCACTGTCGCGAATGCGCAGACCAATGAGGAGCTGAAGGTTTGATGGAGGCAGAGCCTCCATCAAACAGGCTATTAGACTGTAGGCTGTTAGACTGTTAGGTCAGAGGCCGAAAAACATCCCCGCCTCCCGAAAGGGAAAGCGGGGTTTTTTATAGGCTCTCTTTGGGCTGTTTCTGGAGAAAAACCACAATGTCTGTTTTCAAAAAATACCGTTTGACACTCTAGTTGTTCTGCCTAGTTTTATAGCACCCATGAAAAAGCCCCTACCCCTCCTTGCCGCGCTCTGCCTTGGCGGCATTCTAGCCTCTGGAACAGCAAACGCCGCAACGATCAACCAGTTGCAGTCGTTTAGTAGTTTATCCACCAATTCCCTGGTCCTTACTTGGAACCAGTTCGATTCTGCGCTTGGCACGCTGACGGGGATCTCATTGATCATTGATGGGACGGTGACCGGTTCTTTCGACGTATTCAACTCCGACCTAGTCGATCCTGCGACTCTCTCCAACCCGAAGGATCGCCTGCGGCTGACATTCAGCGGTTTAGGAGCGCCGTCGGCGCAGCAGACCGCGCAGACCACCCTGACGACAATCCCGGCCATGCAGTTTACAATTGCAACGAATTCCAATCAATCCTTCAACTTGGGCCTGAATCCGCAGTCCCTCGGTTCCGTGAACAACAACCTGTTCGCGTTTGCCGAGTTCTTCACTGGCACGGGAACGCTGTCTTCAACGCTAGTACAGCCCTTCGTGCTAACGTCCGACAACTCGGGCAATACGACGGTCGATTACAGTCAAATGTTTGCTTCTGGGAGCGTCTCTATCGACTACACCTACGATGCCATTCCCGAGCCCTCCACCTACGCCCTCATGGGCCTCGGTGCGCTAGCCCTCGTGGTGGCCTACCGCCGCAAGCGCTCAGCTTAAACCAAGACGCTTTCAAATAAACCCCGCTTCCTGAAAAGGAGCGGGTTTTTTTGTTGGAGAGTTCGAATTGTTGAAACCACGAATGGCAAGAACGGCACAAACGAGAGGAATGCTCCGGGAGTTCTTATCAGGATTGGATTTCGTGGATTTTCTTGGCTGCTTGGGCGATCAACTTGACTGTCGATGAATAAAAGGACTCGCGCAGAGTCGCAGAGGCGCGGAGGAAAAGACAAAGGATGGGGTCCAGAAAATATAGTCACCGTTATGCCACTCAAATCGGAGAATCATTTAATCGATTCACAATGGGGTCTGACGACTTCTTCCAAGGGAGATGTGTTTCCAAAGAAGCGCAGCCATTAGTCTAAAAACTCTGCGCCTCTGCGCCTCAGCGCGAGATATCTTCACGTGTACATGCGTCAGAAAAAACCGCAAATGCTCTAAGGGTTGCGACTTTCTAACCTTTCACTTTCCCACTTTTCCCCACTCCCTACTTCGCCGTGCCGGGAGAAGGAAGTCCACCGACCGTGCTGCCAGCCATCACGCCGTGTTTTTCAAACCAACCCACCGGTGTCTCGATTGCGTAGATGACGGCGCTTGAGGCGCTGGGGATGGGGGTTTCATCGAAGGGCTTCATGTCATGGATTTCGAAGATCATACCCGAGCGACCCACGTAGGCGATGGAGAGTGGGAGCGGGGTATCCTTCATCCAGAAAGTGACGGATCGGGGGTGAGGAAATACGAAGACCATCGCCTCGTCGGTCCCGAGATTCGTCCGCGACATCAGGCCAAGTTCCCGTGAGGCATCATCGGCCGCGATCTGGGCATTCAGAGAGTTGGTCCCAAGGGAAAGTGTTGCCTTGGGAAGGTTGGTCTGAGGCTTAGGCGCGGCCTGGAGTGGCAATAACGAAAAGAAAACTGAAAGCAGAAGCGGGAGCATTTTTTTCATAGGGATGCCGTTGAATGTTTCGCAATCATAGGCGTGAGCATAAAATAAGGAATTCAGGAAAAAGAGATTTCTCATTTTCTTCTCTCTGCGTTCTCTGCGTTTGCTTGCCCGGCCGTTGCTTCGCATACGTTACGGCTGCGCGAGATCATTCGGCTCTTCTTGATTTTTTGCGGCAAATTTCTTGCCTTCGGCCGCTGACTTTCTACTCTGTTCAGGCCTGAGAATTCCTCCATCCGGGCGTTTCTCTAACACCCGAATGTCGAATTTCTTTCCCAGATGGGCCAATTGGCTTCCGCTCCAGCTGCTTGTCTGCGGCCTGGTGATCGGTGGACCCATCACTCTCGGGATCTGGTACTATTTCACGCCGAAGTACACCCGCGTCGGCTATCAGCCCGACCAGCCGGTGCCCTTCTCCCATGCCCTGCACGTGAAGCAGCTCGGGATGGACTGTCGCTATTGCCATAGCTTCGTCGAGGTAGCCGGTCACTCGAACCTGCCTGCCACCCAGACCTGCATCAACTGCCATGGCCAGGGCAAGATCCTGCCGAACAGTCCCCGTCTGGCCGCTGTGCGCGACAGCTGGGAGACAGGCCAGCCGATTCCTTGGGTGCAGATCCACCGCCTGCCGGATTACGCCTACTTCAACCATGCGGTCCATGTGAACCGTGGGGTCAGCTGCTACAGCTGTCATGGTGCAGTAAACGAGATGAGCGTTGTCTACGAGGCCGAGTCACTCAGCATGAAGTGGTGCCTGGACTGCCATCGCGCCCCTGAGAATTTCCTTCGCCCTCCCTCGGAGATCTTTAACATGAACTGGCATCCCGCCTCGCCCGAGGCGCAGCGTGAGCTGGGAACAAAGTTCAAAGAGGAGTGGAAGGTCAATCCACCCGTCAACTGCGGAGGCTGCCACCGATGAAAAAGATTTTCCAACATCCCACGCGTGATCTGAAGCCAGCCCTCTGGAGAAGTCAGGGAGAGCGCGAGAACTCGCCTGCCTTTGCCGAAGATCTCGCCCGCGAGTTCACTCCCGGCGCCGCGGGATCCGATGGTGAGGATAACAATCTCTCCCGCCGCGACTTCGTCCGTCTGATGGGAGCAGCTACCGCGCTGACCGGCGTCGGACTCACTGGTTGCCGCCGTCCCGAGGCTCATCTCGTTCCCTTCGCGAAGAGCGCCGAGTGGACGATCCCCGGCAAGTTCCTCTACTACGCCAGCTCCATGCCGACCCCGGCGGGAGCTGTGCCGCTCACTATCACGACCTCGGACGGTCGTCCCACCAAGATCGAGGGCAACCCACTTCATCCCGTCAGCAACGGCTCGACCGACGTCTTTGCCCAGGCCTCTATCTTGGGCCTCTACGACCCTTACAGATCCAAGGAGATCACCCGGGACTTCGCCAAGGCCTCCCGCTCCGACCTGGACTCTTTAATCTCCAAGATCCGCGCTGCTGCGGGAACCAATGGCGGTGACGGGCTTGCGATCGTGGTCGGCAAGGAGAACTCACCGACCGTCGAGCGTCTCCGGACGGAACTCACCTCCCAGTTCCCCAAGCTTCTATGGGTGCAGGATGAGGCGATCCAGTCGGATGAAGCCGCCTTCGACTCTCTGCTAGGTGCCGGCGCTCGGCCCGTTTATGATTTCAAGAAGGCCGACGTGATCCTCTCACTAGGCAGTGATTTCTTGAATCCCTCCGAGAGCGGACTTGGATTCGCAAAGGGCTTTGCAAAGCGGCGCAATCCTAATGGTTCCAATGGGAGAACCATGAATCGTCTTTATGTGGTCGAGAATCACTTCTCGCTCACAGGCGGAATGGCCGACCATCGCCTCCGTGTGCGAGCCAGTGAAATCGGTGACTTCACTGCTGCGTTAGCCAAGGTCATCGCCACGAAGTCGGGCAACACATCCCTCTCCTCGCTGGCGGCGGCATATCCCGCTTCGGGTGTCTCTTTTGACCCTGCATGGGTAAACGGCGTGGCTGATGACCTCATCTCAGCCAAGGGTAAGGGAGTTGTGATACTGGGAGCCGGTCAGTCCGTCGCGGTGCAGGCGATGGCCCTAGGCATCAACAACACGCTCGGCAATCTTGGTTCGACCATCAATGTGGTCCAGACCGGAATGAAGCCCGCCGCAACGCTTGCCGATCTCGCAAAGGCCATGGGTTCAGGTTCGGTCAAGACCCTGCTCATCCTAGAGGGCAACCCAGTGCTCACCGCCCCTGCTGAATTGAATTTTCCGAACCTGCTGTCTGGAGTTGCCGAGACCTTGCATCTCTCCCAGTTCGTTGATGAGACCAGCAAGGTGACCCATTGGCAGGTGCCTGCCGCCCACTATCTCGAGCGCTGGGGCGATGCCCGATCGATCGACGGAACAATCTGCTCCGTCCAGCCGATGATCCTGCCGCTCTGGAATGGCATTTCGTCCCTCGAGATCCTTGCCGCCTTGGCCGGAGAGAAAGTCGACGGGCCTTCCGTAGTCCGAACCACCTTTTCATCAGTGACCAAGGATGGCTCCGATGCATCTTGGAATGAGTTCCTGAGAAACGGGTTTGCGGCCAGAACCGCATGGCCGGTCTCCAAGCCTTCCTTTAGTGCCTCCGCCGCGCTTGCTGCGGTTCAGTCGGCTCCGAAGTTGGATTCCAAAGATTTCGAAGTGGTCTTCCTACGCAGTTCCAGCATCGATGATGGCCGCTACGCGAATAATTCCTGGCTTCAGGAAACCCCTGACTATGTCACCAAGCTGGTCTGGGATAATGCAGCTCTTGTCAGCCCGGCCGACGCCCGCATGCTTGGCATCAAGGATGGTGATTGGCTGAAGATAACTGCAGGAGTCCGCTCGATCGAGGCCGCGGCGATCGTTGCTCCCGGCCATGTCGACAAGTCGCTGAGCATCGCCCTCGGCTACGGCCGCAAGGGCGTCTCCCATGTGATGGAGAACGTTGGATTTGACGCTTACCCGCTGCGTCATTCCTCAAGCCTTTGCTTCCGATCGGGCGTCAAGGTGCAGGCTCTGCCCAAGGATTCCTACGTCTTTGCCCGCACCCAGGAGCACCAGAACATGGAAGGTCGCAACCTCGCCCGTACGGGAACTCTTGCTACCCTCCAGAAGCAGCCCGAATTCGCCCGCGAAATGGATGGCGAACTGCCGGAGCCGATCTCCATCTACCCGAATCCCCCCCTTACCTCCGATCTCCAGTGGGGGCTCTCGGTCGATCTCAACTCCTGCATCGGTTGCAATGCCTGCATCGTTGCCTGCCAGGCTGAGAACAACATCCCGGTCGTCGGCAAGGATCAGGTCCGCCGCGGCCGTGATATGGCCTGGATCCGCATCGACCGCTGGTTCGCGAGCGCGGATCATAAGGAGGAAAGCCTCGAGATGATCCCGATGGCCATCATGTGTCAGCAGTGCGAGAGCGCACCCTGCGAGGCGGTCTGCCCGGCGAACGCAACCGTCCACAGCGAGGAGGGTCTGAACTTGATGGCCTACAACCGTTGCATTGGTACCCGCTACTGCGCGAACAACTGCCCCTGGAAGGTCCGCCGCTTCAACTGGTTCGACTACAACGAGCGTCCGCTGGATGAGCTCTACTACGGACCGCTTGCACCGAAGGGAATGGCCGACAGCCTCAAGATGTCGAAGAACCCTAACGTGACTGTCCGTATGCGCGGTGTCATGGAGAAGTGCACCTTCTGCATCCAGCGCATCGAGGAGGCGAAGATCGCCCGCTCGGTCAAGGCCGGTGCCAGTGATGTCACCAAGACCCCTCTCCCAGTCTTCAAGAGCGCCTGCCAGCAGGCCTGCCCATCCGAGTCGATCGTCTTCGGCAACATCAATGATCCCAAGAGCGCCGTCTCACAGGCCAAGGCCGACCCACGCACCTATTCCTCACTTGCCTATCTGAACACGCGTCCCCGCGTGACCTACATGGCAAGGATCCGCAATCCCAACCCTGCGATGCCGGGAGCCGATCTCGTCGGCGCCGCGAATCGTGGCGCTGAACAGGCAGACCATTCCTAAGAGCGAGCATGTCCATGTCCACTCCTTCGATCATCACTGCCGCCGAGACTGAGACGCCAGACCTTCATGTCTTGGAGCGTCCGCCGCAGGTACTCAACAACCGCGGCCCCCTCTGGGTAACTGACGCGGTCTGTTCAATTGTTGAAGGGAAAACCCCGCTCTGGTGGTATGCAGCGATCGCCTTCACGGGCACCTTCGCTGCGATTGGCGGAGCCTGCATCCTCTACATGATCTGCACCGGTGTGGGTGTCTGGGGATCAAACAGCCCTTGCTTCTGGGCTTGGGATATTACCAATTTCATCTTCTGGGTTTCTATGGCGCATGCCGGGTCCCTCATCTCGGCCCTGCTCTTTCTGACACGTCAGAAGTGGAGTCTTTCGATCTCCCGAGCGGCCGAAGCAATGACGGTCTTTGCGATTATCTGCGCCGGCGTCTATCCCGCGATCCATATCGGCCGCGTCTGGTTTGTCTGGTTCCTCTTCCCTGTGCCGAACAGCTATGGCATGTGGCCGAATTTCTCGAGCCCTCTTCTCTGGGATGTCTTCGCAGTGACGAGTTACCTGACTGTCTCCTCGCTCTTCTGGTTCGCCGGCATGATTCCCGATCTGGCCGTCCTTCGAGACCGCGCCACGACAAAAGTTCGCAAGTTCGCCTACGGTATCGTCTCCCTAGGATGGCTTGGTACGGCGCGTCAATGGCGCCATTACGAGATGATGTATGTCCTGCTAGCCGGGCTTACCTCTGTGCTGGTGGTGACCGTCACTACGATCGTGGCCAGCGATTGCGCCACCTCGGTGATTCCTGGATGGCATGCCACGATCTTCCCGTTCTACTTTATGGTCGGCGCGGTTTATAGCGGCAGTGCGGCGATCCTGACGCTGCTGCTTCCGTTGCGATTGATCTATCCTCAGCTCAGGGATCTGATTACCCCGTCCCAACTCGACAAGGTCTGCAAGCTCCTCCTGATGATGGGTTCCTGCGTGGCTTATGTCTATGTGTTCGAGCTCTTCAATGCCTGGTATAGCGCGAATCCTTTCGAGCGCGGGGCTTTCTGGGAGCGCTTCACCGGCAGTTGCAGCTGGTACGCCATCACCTGCCTCTCGATCAATCTGACGGTGCCTCAACTCTTCTGGTTCAAGGCGGTCCGCCGCTGCCTTCCGCTGGTCTTCATTCTTGCGATCCTCTGCAATGTCGGCATGTGGTTCGAGCGTTTCATGATCGTTACCTCGACGCTCACGCACGATTTCCTTCCTTCTTCCTGGGGGAACTTCCACCCGACAATCGTCGATATCCTGACGGCTACCGGAACACTTGGCATTTTCTTCACCCTCTTCCTGCTCTTCATCCGGTTTGTGCCAATCATGAGCATGAACGAGTTGAAGGCTGTCCTGCCAGGTACCCAGCCTCATGCTGGCGCGAGTCATTCCAACAATTCCGCGGAGGAAACACACTGAGATGAGCAATCATTTTCAAGGTCATCACCTGCCGATTGCTGGTTCCAAAGAGGAGCCTCTCTATGCTCTTGGAGCCCGATTCGAGACGCCTGAGGCCCTTGTCCATGCCGTCGATCGCCTCCGCGACGAGGGAGTTTCACTCTACGAGTGCTTCACCCCCTACCCTATTCACGGACTTGCCGAGGCGATGAAGCTCCCCAAATCAATCCTGAGCTTACTCGTCCTGGGTGGGGGTGTTTCCGCGGTCCTGATTGCTCTCTCGATGCAACTGATCCCCAGCTGCATCATCTATCCACTGGTGGTTGACGGGAAGCCTCTCAATCTTCTGGCGCTGCCTCAGTACGTTCCTATCGTGGTGGCCCTGACCCTCATGATCGGCGCGATCACGGCCGTTACGGGGATGATCCTGCTGGGGGGGATGCCCCGATGGAATAATCCGATGTTTGCCTGGGATCTCTTTGCCAAGGATGCTTCGCGCGGTTTCTTCATTGCCATAGAAGCCCGCGACCGGAAATTCTCAACCTCGGCCCTGACCGAGCTACTCCATGAACTCGGTGCCGGTGACATCACCGCCATCCATCAGGAGGCCTCAGAAGAGAAATAATTGCCATGGTACGCTATTTCCTTTTCCTTCTTGTCCTGATCACCATCCTGGTGGTCTCCATCGCCGGACTGCGCGACTACTCCTTTCTGCCGCACAAGACCAAGCGTCCTCCGATCGAGATCTTCCCCGATATGGTCCGTCAGGACAAAGTCAAGGCGCAGGCCCCGAGCGACTTCTATGACGATGGACGCGGCGCTCGTGCGAATGTAGCCGGGACTGTTCCTGTTGGTTACTCGGCTCCAGAGTCCAGTGCTCAGGCCTCTGAGGGAATCGCTACCATGGGAAGTCCCTACAGCGTTGTTGTTTTCTCCGGCAAGCAGGACTATGCCGACACGGGCAAGATCGGAACGAACTGGGGCAATGGCATTCCCTTCTCCGCGACCATGGCTACTCTGGAACGGGGACGCGAGCGTTACCAGATTCAGTGTGCCGTCTGTCATGGCGCCACGGGAGCCGGCAATGGTATCGCTACAAAATATGGCTTGGTCGGCGTCGCCAACCTACAGCAACAGCGCATTCGCGATATGAGTGATGGCGAGATCTACAACACGATCGTGAACGGCAAGAATACGATGATGGGCTACGGTTCGGTGATCCAGGTGCCAGACCGCTGGGCCATCGTTGCCTACATGCGCGCCCTGCAGCGTTCGCAGAATGCGACGATCAACGACGTGCCCGCGGCTAGTCGTGCCGCACTCACCGGCACCAACGCGGCTTCCGCCACAACCGGCCCCGCCAAGCCATGATCGCTGAACACAAATCACTCCCTGCACAGCAAGCACGATCGGCATCCGGAATCCTTCCGCCCGCCGAGACCTTCGACTACAAGCATGTCGGCGGACGTTTTGTCGGGCTCTGTGTGACAGCCTTGTTCACGCTTTTGCTCTCGCTGATCCTCGGGCTAGCGAATCCCCACCAGTTCGCTTTCTCGTGGTTGTTTGCAGGGTGTTTCTTCTTCACGATCCTGATCGGATCGCTCTTCTGGATCGTCGTTCATCATGCAGTGGATGCGGCCTGGAGCGTCGGAATCCGACGACAACTGGAGAATATCTCCTGTCTGCTGCCGCTTCTGACCCTGCTGCTGGTGCCGCTTCTTTTTGTGGCTTCGGATCTCTGGACATGGATGGCTTTGTCGCCCTCTACCAACCATGAGCTGGCAGAAAAATCCGCCTTCCTGAATGTGAATTTCTTCTGGGTTCGCACGGTCTTTTACTTCCTGCTCTTCGGAGTTGGAGCACTGCTGCTCCGTCGTAATTCCTTGGCTCAGGACAAGGATGGCGAAGCCATCCACACCATCCGTAATCGCAGGGTCGCCTTCTTCCTGGTGCCGGTTGGTGCCATCTCACTCACTTTCTGGTCGATCGATTGGATCATGGGTCTGAACTGGAAGTGGAACTCAACGATCTGGGGACTCTACATCTTCGCCGGATCAGTACTATCGGCACTCTGCGTCATCATACTGCTCTCGAATGCACTTCGCTCCGCCGGCTATCTTAAGAAAGTGCTGACTGCTCAGCATAACTTCGCCTTTGGTAAGTTACTGCTTGGTTTCACGCTTTTCTGGTCTTGGATTGCCTTCGTCCAGTACATGCTCATTTGGTATGCGAACATCCCCGAAGAGAGCGTTTACTACGTCCTGCGCTCCTCTTCGTCCTGGAATGTTCTGGGGATCATTCTCGTGGTCGGCCACTTCTTGGTTCCCTTTGTCCTACTGCTCTTCCGTGGTCCCAAGGCCAGCTCCGGATTCCTCGGTCTGGTCGCTGGCTGGATTCTTTGCATGCACCTGCTGGACGTTTATACAATGATCCTGCCCGTGTTGCATCCGGAAGGTTTCCACCCTGCCGTCCTAGACGTCGTCTCGCTTCTTGCGATCGGTTGCACGCTGAGTGCCTTCTTCCTGAAGCGCCTCGGCGATTCACCACTCTGGCCCTCGCGGGATCCCCGTCTAGCTGAGGCCGTCAACTACATCGACTGATGAGCCACAATCATACGTCCAATTCTGAAAACCCGCGGTTATCGACCGGCATTCTGCTCTGGATCGGAGTTCTGATTCTACTGCTCGCGGCTGTGCTAGGAGGTCTCTGGCTCAACCGCTCTAACACCGCCACGGAAACGGAAGATGCAGACCGGGCTGCCGTCCGTACGAAGAATCTCGCGGAGCTTCAGGCCGCCGATTCGAACGCCCTCACCACCTATGGCTGGAATGATCAAGCCAAGGGAATCGTCCATATTCCGATCGGCAGGGCGCTGGAACTGGTCCTTCCGACCCTGCAAAACTCTGCGAACAAAGCTCCCAAGGAGGGCCAACCATAGCCTTGCCATTGCCATGAGCCATCACACCCTTCCCCATCATCATCCCGCGCCGGGTCATGAACCCGTCGACAACAAGGCCATCGACGCCTCGGTCCGCTTGCCGGTGATCATCCTCTTCGGAAACGCCATCCACTGGCTAGTGATCGCCTGTTTACTCTCTCTTGTTGTTTCCATCAAGTTGATCGCTCCCGGATTCCTTGGAGGTATCAGCTTCCTGAACTACGGTCGCCTTGCTCCGATGGCCCGCGATCTCATGCTCTACGGATGGGCTTCTCAAGCTGCGATTGGCGCCGGCGTCTGGCTCATGGCCCGCCTCTGTGGTCGTCCTCTCGGTGGTGGAGATGGCCAGGGCATGGGTGGCATGCTGCTCAGGACGTTGATCATCAGCGCAACGGTGCTTTGGAATCTGGCTGTCCTACTCGGAACGCTCGCGATCTTCGCAGGCTACAGCACGGGTGTCGAATGGCTCGAGTATCCCAACTGGGCTTCCGCGATGCTCCTGCTCTCATTCCTGCTGATCGGAATCTGGGCGGTTCTGCTTTTTGATCGCCGGAGCAACCCTCGCGCCGAGGTGGCCCAGTGGTATCTTGTCGCTGCCTTCTGCTGGTTCCCATGGGTTTACGGAACGGCCAATCTCCTCCTCACCTGGAAGCCTGTTCAGGCCTCGGCTCAAGGCCCGATCCAATCATGGTACTGCGGCAGCCTGCTGGCCCTCTGGCTGTTACCAGTGGCGCTTGCATCCGCCTATGCGCTGCTTCCCCGACTTCTGGGATGCCTCATGAACCGTCCCAATCTTTCTACTCTCGGGTTCTGGATGCTTCTTCTCCTTGGAGGATGGAATGGCATGGACCGCCTCATCGGAGGACCCGTTCCAGCCTGGATGACTTCTGCCGGTGTGGTCGCCGGAGTCCTTTTCCTGATTCCGATCATCATGATCTCGATCAATCTCCTCGGGATGCCTCGCAATGAAGTCATTGTTTCTGCAAGTCTTCCTGGTCGCTTTCTGCTGATGGGGCTCTATGCGCTAGTCATCGTTGGCGTGATCGGAGCGCTCGCCTCCTTGCCGGATGTCAGCGGAGCTGTCCGGTTCACCGCCTTCACTGAGGCTAAGACCCAGCTCTGGATCCTAGGAGCCATCTCCCTGCCACTTTTCGGCGTGCTTTACGAGTCGCTGCCCCAACTCCTCGGGCGCGATTGCTGGTGTCCGGTGCTCGCGGGACGCCATTACATCCTGACCTTGGTGGGGCTCGGTATGCTGGTCGTCTTGATGCTTCTCGGAGGTCTCTTTACTGGGCTTGCCCTTGCCGATCCCACAGTCTCCTTCCTCAACATAACCTCCTACTCCTACCCCTTTCACTTGATGGAATGTGTGGCGCAGTTGCTGCTCCTTATAGCCATGCTGACTCTTGGCGCGAACATCACGTTTGCTCTGGCGGGTGATTATCTCCTTAACAAGCACAACGGGAAATAACATGCATCGTCTCCCTACATTGCTGAGCGGTATCTTCTTGGTCTTCCTGACTTCTTGGCTCGGCCTCGTCGCTTATCCGGCTCTCCAGCTTGGTCGTCTCACTCCAGTAGCCGATGCCGATAACGGGGGCTCCCTTCCCCCTACCTATGGCGGTCAAGCCATTGCAGGACAGCGCGTCTACGCGACCGAGGGTTGCATTTCCTGCCATAGCCAGCAAGTGCGCCAGACCAGCATTACCTCTTCGGATATTGATCGGGGTTGGGGTGCTCGTCCCTCTGTAGCCCGTGACTATCTGCGTGACTCAACGGCCTTCCTGGGATCACGCCGCCTTGGGCAGGATCTCACGAACGTCGGTGTGCGTCGTCCCGATGCCAAGTGGCACTTAATCCACCTCTACCATCCCTCCGCCGTCTGCGAGGGGTCGCTCATGCCCTGCTTCAGCGATCTTTTCCTTATCCGCAAGATCCAGGGCCAGCGATCCAACGAGGCTCTTGCACTGACGGGGGACGATGCTCCGCAGGAGGGCTATGAAGTAGTTCCCACAGCCGACGCCAAAAACCTCGTCGCCTATCTCCTTTCCCTGCGCCATGATTACCCGTTGCCGGAGGCTCCCGTGAAGAAGATCGGGGCTGCAAAATAAGACGATAAGACGACCAGCCGTGAATAACGATCACCACAACCAACATCCCAAGGAAGTAACTGAGGAGACGAATAGGCCGCTGTCTCCTTGGCTTGTCGGAGCCTTCATGCTGGCTCTGATTTGGGGTGGCCTCTACCTCGGCTTTAACAGCGGTGGATTTCGTCAGGATGTCTATGAGAGCAATGCCGTGAACTGGGCCGGCGGTGGTGCTACTGCTGCGGCTCCCGTGGATCCCAAGGTCGTTGGCAAGCGCCTCTACACGCAGAACTGCGTTGTCTGCCATCAACCGAACGGCATGGGGGTGGCGGGCCAGTTTCCTCCGCTTGCTGGCAGCGAGTGGGTGCTTACCGAGGGGAAGCACGCGGAAAATCATCTGGTGATGCTTGTCCTGAACGGCCTGCAGGGGACCTTCGAAGTCAAGGGGCAGCAATACAACAACGCCATGGTGCCATGGAAGCAACTCTCGGACGACCAGATCGCCGACATCCTGACCTACATCCGTTCCGACTGGGGTAACAATGCCTCCGCTATCACGGCTGACTTTGTTGCCCAAATCCGGAAAGCCGGCGCTGCCCAGACTGATTCCTGGACCCAGGAGCAACTCCTGGCTACTCCTCCAGTCAAGCCCGCCGCTCCTGCAGGACCTGCTCCGGCCACGAAATGATCACCGCCATGTTTTTCTCACTCTTCACCAAACGGATGGCTTCCCGTTGCCTGACGGGCGGCATTTTTCTCGCATCCATGCTAATGGCGGGAGGTCTCTTGGCCGAGCAGCGCAATGGCAACATCTACGGACTACCGCCGTGTGTCACGACCACTGGTCTGCAGATTGACTCGATTATCAAGATGATCTTCTGGCTGACGGCCGTGGTCTTCGTTGTTACCCAGGGGGTCTACATTTACTACCTGATTGTTTATCGTCGTCGACCAGGAGTTCCCGCCCATTACAGCCATGGCAACAATAAGCTGGAGATCATCTGGACCACGGCCCCAACCATCATCTTCCTTGCTCTCGCCATCTATAGCAACCGTGTCTGGGAGGAGATCCACCGACCGGCGCCCGATAACGCCCTGACCATCGATGTCTCCAGCTACCAGTTCGGGTGGCAGATGCGGTATCCGGGAATTAGCGGCAAGCTCGCCCCGATGGATGTACGCAACATAACCCCGCAGAATCCTTTCGGCACCGATCCCGAGAACCCCAAGACGGCCCAGGATGTCATTACCACGGATCTCGTGATTCCAGTTGGCCGTCCTGTCCATGTTCTTCTTCACTCCCGCGATGTGATCCACTCCTTTTATGTGCCTGAGTTCCGCCTCTATCAGGATTGTGTTCCGGGCCGAACCATCGGCTGGGTCTGGTTTCAAGCAACACAGACCGGTGACTTTCAACTAGCGTGCAACCAGCTTTGCGGAACCGGTCACTACAATATGAAGGCCCCGATCAAGATTGTCTCTGAAGAGGAGTTTCAGAAGTGGCTGACTCCTCGTCAGCAGAAGAATGCGGGGATCTCACCTGCTCCTCCATCTCTTCCTGTTGCAGTTCCAAGTCCTGCAAAGGCGACTTCCTTGACCGCCCCGACCGTAGGAAATAAACTTTAATCTTATGAGTAACTCACTCACCCACGACAGCCTCTCGACCGTGGAGACCCACGGTGGCAGTCATCATGATGACCATGGTCATGGACATGTGCAGGGGAAGCCCGGCATCATGCACTACCTCTGGAACACCGATCACAAGATGATCGCGCTCCAGTTTCTCTGGTCTGCCTTGATCTTCCTTCTTTTCGGCGGTGCGATGGCCTTGGCGATGCGTTGGCAGTTGGCCTTTCCCGGTCACCCCATTCCGTTGATTGGTAATCTCCTTCCCCATAGTGTCGTGAACGACGAGGGGGCCATTATTCCGAGTGGATACAACGTGCTGGTTACCATGCACGGTACTATTTTGGTCTTCTTTGTGGCGATGCCACTGCTTATCGGTGTCTTCGGAAATTTCCTCATTCCGCTCAAAATCGGGGCCGGTGACATGGCCTTTCCTGCTCTGAACGAGTTGAGCTACTGGCTCTTCGCTCTTTCCGGGGTCATCATGTTGAGCTCCTTCTGGGTGCCAGGAGGCGCTCCAGGCACCGGATGGACCGCCTATGCTCCGCTCAGTAGTGTTGCTGCTTACAACCAGACGCCCATGGGTCAGAGCCTCTGGTGCGCCGCCCTCTTTATCAACGGTCTCTCCTCGATCACCGGAGCGGTCAACTACATCACCACCGTGATCACGATGAGGGCTCCCGGAATGACAATGTTTCGGATGCCGCTTCCCGTCTGGGCGATCTTTCTGACAGCGATCCTACTCATTCTGGCGATCCCCGTTCTTTCGGCGGCGGCGGCCCTGATCATCTTCGATTTAAATTTCGGCACCACTTTCTACCGCCCCTCCGGTTACGGGCAACCTCTTCTCTGGCAGCACCTATTCTGGTTTTTCGGGCACCCCGAGGTTTACATCCTTATCCTGCCTGCGTTCGGCCTCACGTCTGAAATTCTCTCGGTTTTCTCCCGCAAGCCCGTCTTCGGCTACAAGGCCATGGTCTGGGCAATGATCTCGATCGGCTTCCTCGGATTCATCGTCTGGGGACACCATATGTATGTCAGTGGCATGAACCTCACGTTGAGTGCGGCTTTCTCCGTCTCGACGATGGTCATCGCGGTTCCTAGTGCTATCAAGACCTTCAACTGGATGGGGACGATCTGGCGCGGGTCGATCCACTACACGGTGCCGATGGCATTTGCTGTCTCCTTTGTCTCAATGTTCGTCATCGGCGGCCTCAGCGGCATCTTCATGGCTTCTACGCCTGTGGATCTCTTCGTTCACCATACCTACTTCATCGTCGCCCACTTCCACTACGTCCTCTTCGGAGGTAGCATGTTCGCGATCTTCGCAGCAGTCTATTTTTGGTTCCCAAAGATGTCGGGCAGAATGTTCAATAACACGCTCGGTTGGATCCATTTCTGGATGACCTTCGTCTTCTTTAACCTGACCTTCTTCCCGATGCACAATCTCGGCCTTGGAGGCATGATGCGACGCATTGCCGATCCGACAGTCTACGACTGCCTCAAGCAGCTCCAACCCCTGAATGTTGTCTGCACGATCGGGGCGATGGGCCTCGGACTCGCCACCATTCCCTTTGTCGTGAATATCGTATGGAGCATGTTGAATGGTCCCAAGGCCCCTGCGAATCCCTGGAACTCCACCACCCTGGAGTGGACGGTTTCCCATCCGATCCCTCACGGAAACTTTGCAGTGACGCCGACTGTCTATCACGGTCCCTACGAGTATAGCGTTCCCGGTCTGGCAAGGGATTTCCTGCCTCAGAATGAGAAGGCCCCCGCCCACATCACTTTGGAATCCCACTAGGGTCAGCCTGTGGGAACAGGGGTAACTGTGGCAACGGCTAGGTGCTCTGATCGCTTCGGTGGCTACATTCCTTTTGATTGTTGTGGGAGGCCTTGTCACCTCGAAGGGGGCCGGCATGTCGGTTCCGGACTGGCCGACCACCTACGGGTACAACATGTTCCTCTTTCCTTACTCAAAGTGGGTAGGAGGTATCTTCTGGGAGCACTCGCATCGGTTGCTGGCGAGTGGAATCGGCCTGATCACACTGGTGCTTGCCGGCGTAACCTTTTGGAAGGAACAACGAACCTGGGTGAAATGGCTGGCCGTGGCGGCCGTGATCGGCGTGATAGCACAGGGCGTGCTCGGTGGTCTCCGCGTGACCCTCTACAAGGACCAGATCGGCATCTTCCATGCGGCGCTTGCCCAGAGTTTCTTCGGCCTGCTGCTGGTGATCACCGCCGTGACGGGGAGGGGATTCCGTTCGGGAGTCTGGTTTGCCGACAGCGCGGCAGCCTCCCTTCGTTGGCTCGTGCTAGCCGGCCTTGTGCTGACCTATTTCCAGCTGGGTATCGCCGCGACCATCCGCCACCAACACGCTCCGCTTGCGATCCGTGATTTCCCAGCCGCCTACGGCACGCTTATTCCTGATACCTCGGAGGGCGCCCTGACGCGCATCAACAAAGAGAGGGCCAATGACAAGATAGCTCCTGTTTCTGTCGCTCAAATCCACTTGCAGTTGACCCACCGTGCCGGAGCCTTTGTGCTGTTGCTTATCGTGATCGCCACCGCCGCGCTGGCCGTGGCCCGGACGCCTCTAGGACATTGGCTCCGCGTTTGGAGTCTTCTCTGGGTGGGCGCTATACTGCTTCAGATCCTGCTTGGGGCTGTGACAATCTGGACGAATAAGGCGGCTGATGTCGCCACCTCCCACATGGCGCTCGGGGCGCTGCTGACAGCCTTCGGTATTCTCTTCACCTTCCGGCTCTTCTGCGCCGGTTCGGAATCCCCCGGTACATCTCACTCTCGGGAGGCACTCTCATGAGCGCTTCCGAGGGAACCGTGAAATCCGAGGTCAAGGTGGGACTTCTCTCCAATCTGAGCGAGCTTTCAAAGGCGCGTCTCTCCTTCCTGGTCCTGATGACCACTCTGGTCGGATTTCTGCTCGGATGGAGGGGCCCGATGGATTACACGCTGCTTGTAGCCACGCTACTCGGTACGGCCCTGAGTGCCGCCGGAGCCTCGGCCCTCAACCAGTGGCTGGAGCGTGATCTCGATGCACTGATGCCAAGGACCTCGGACCGTCCCTTGCCTGCCCGCAGGATGCACCCTTCCGACGCCCTACTCTTCGGTTTGCTCTGCAGTGGTTGCGGGGTTGCGATCCTTGCCTTCTTCGCCAATCCCTTGACCGCGTTGCTGGCGGGATTAACTATTCTCATTTACGCCGCCCTCTACACCCCGCTCAAGCGTTTCACGGAGCTGAATACCCTTGTCGGGGCCATCCCCGGGGCGCTTCCTCCATTGCTGGGATGGACCGCCGCTACAGATCACCTAGGTCTGGGTGGATGGGTCCTCTTTCTAATCCTCTGGTTCTGGCAGATGCCTCACTTCCTGGCCATCGCCTGGCTCTATCGTGACCAGTATGCGGCGGCCGGATTCAAGATGCTCAGCACTCGCGACCCAGATGGATGGTCCACGGCGTGGCAGGCCCTCATCTATTCCGTGGCTCTTCTAGGCGTCTCACTCCTGCCGGGTATCCTCGGGATGGCCTCCCCCTACTATTTCTTTGCAGCACTGGCCCTTGGTGCCGCAATGATTTATCTCTCAGTGGCTTTTATCAGGAACAGGACCAACGCTTCGGCTCGCCGTCTTTTCTTCGCCTCGATCATCTACCTCCCGCTGTTGCTTGGGGTGCTGATCGCCTTCGCTCGCCAATAACCGATCTTTCCATGACTACGCCTCGTCAACGCAAAACCCAGTTCGCAATTCTTGCGGGTCTGGTCATTTTTGCGCTCGCCCTCTGCGGGCTCGTCGTGTTCATGATGTTACGTCGCGGTCCAGCCGTGGCCTACTGAAGCTTTACCGATGAATAACGCAGCCTATAACGACTCCGCCCTCTTTCACGCGCCCATGGTCGCGTCTGTTTCCGAGCATGACCATCATGCAGCTCCGCCTACCGCACCCGCGACCTGCAAGCTGGGCATGTGCATTTTCCTTTGCTCTGAGGCAATGCTCTTCGGCGGACTAATCGCAACCTATCTCGTGCTTCGGCAGGCGGCTGGTTCTTGGCCGCCGAATTTCGGTGATGGTATCGAGCTTCCTCCGATGCCAAAGCTCCTGACCGGCATCAATACGGTGATCCTAGTCTCCAGTTCCTTTGTCTATCACTTTGCCGAAGTGGCGGTAAAAAAAGGGAAATCAGGTGCAGGATGGATGCTCCTCTCCGCGCTGATGGGAGCAACGTTTGTCGGCATCCAGTGTATCGAGTGGACGGAGCTCTACCATGAGGGCCTCTGGTTCAACAAAGGCGGTGTCTACGGCTCCACTTTCTTCACGCTCACGGGATTCCACGGCGCCCATGTCTGCATTGGCGTCCTCCTGATCCTCTGGTGCTTTTTCCTTCAGGTGACCAAGGGGACCTTCACGGCAAAGCGTCATGTCGCCCTCGAAAACGTGGGCCTCTACTGGCACTTCGTGGACGTGGTCTGGGTTCTCCTCTACACGATTCTCTATCTCATCTGATTTTCAGACATCATTGGGAGCCTTGTGACAGAGAAGTCAACGAACGAGGGGGGATCTTCTCCCAAGAGGCTTCCCTTTCTGGCATGGGTCATCGCGTTTTTGGTGGCCGGCCTCCTGATTGCTGGAGCAAACCGACTCTTCCGGGGCTCCGAGAGGAAGACGACCGATGAGAATTCAGTGATCGGCACTGTTCCCGACTTTCGGTTCACGACCCAGGATGGAAGCACCCTCTCGAAGGCCGACCTGCTTGGGAAAGTGTGGGTGGTCGATTTCTTTTTCACCCGCTGTCCCGGCCCCTGCCCCGTGATGTCCTCAAGGATGGCTGAAATCTCCAAGGAACTCAAAAAGGCCAAGGATGTGCGACTGGTCTCCGTTTCCATTGATCCAGAAAACGACACTCCCTCTGTCCTCTCGGCGTATGCCAAGCGTCTGAATGCCGACCCGAGCCGATGGAGCTTCCTGACCGGACCGAAAAAAGAGATCGATGCGTTCACCACCAAGGGGATGCTTCAGGTCCTGGCCACCGATCCGGCCGGTGTTCCTACCCATTCGACCCGCTTTCTGGTTGTGGATAGGGAAGGAAAGATCCGTTCCGCGCGGAAGTTGGAGGAGCCGGAGTTGGTGCAAAAGCTTTTGATCGACATCGGAAGTCTCCTGCGTGAACCTAAAGCTGTTCAGTCCACACCATCAGTGCCATGAAGTTCTTGAAGCCTTCCCTTGCTCTGTCGGCCCTTTTCCTGGCCGTTCAAAGTGCTGTTGCCTGTCCAGACTGTGCCCTGAAGAGCTCCGGCGGCCTCATTGAACCGCTGACCATGACGTCCAAGATGGCCTTTTCCTCCAGCACCCTGCTCCTGCTGGGCGTTTTCTTTTCCGTGGTGAGCTTCATGATCTGGATCATGGTCAAGACCTGCCGAGAGTTGAATCAGGAGCGGCCCCTCTCCTCCTCACCGAACAGCTGAGGAGATATTGAGGCAGGCATGAAGGTTACCGATCTCCCGGCAGTTAACGCCACCCTCAACGGGATCAGCACCCTGCTGATCACCACCGGATGGATCATGATCAAGACGGAGCGCAAGTGCTTCCACGCGCTCTGCATGCTTGGTGCGATTCTGACCTCAGCCGCCTTTCTGGCCTGTTATCTGGTCTACCACTTCCTGAAGGCGGGCCATGTCACCTACTTCACCTATCCGGGGTGGCCCAAGGCCCTCTATCTCTTGATTCTTGGCACCCACACCCCCCTTGCCATCGTCGTGGTCCCGATGATCATCCTCACCATCATCCCGGCTCTTCGTCAGCGCTTTGATGCCCATAAGAGGATTGCACGCTGGACCCTCCCTATCTGGCTCTATGTTTCGGTTACGGGTGTGCTCGTTTACTTCATGCTCTACGTATGGTTTCCCTCCGCGAAGATCTAACCGGCACGAATTCCCCTCCGCCCGGTTCGGGGATCGAGCGGGCCGGTATGCTGGACGCCTTTGCCCACGACACCCGCGAGGATGTCCTGGTGCTTGCGATGTTCGAGACCCGTTCCTGGGAGCATGGAGAGCGACAACTCTTCCAACTCCAGGAAAAGCTGAATGCCTATGTCTCCTTCATCCTGGACGGCGAGATGAAGGAAAATTTTCCCCATCTTCAGGGAAAACCCGTGCGGATCGAACTCCGTACTTCCGAGGAACCTTCCGAGAAAGCAATGGGCTTCCTTGGACGGGCCCGCGACCAACTGGCACTCCAGCAGATCAGCCTTGAGGTTGTCGTGATCGGCGAGGTGGCTGCAGACAGCGGGGGTTGCTGCGGAGGAAATGTGGAGACAGGGTGCTGCGGCAGCTCTCAGGTTGTTGAGCAGCAGGCTCATGGTTCCTGCGGGTGCGCCCATTAATTTCGCCATCTTTTCATCCCATGCTCGAATCCAACACAACGACGCGGCCCCGCAATGTCGATTGGAAGAGGGCAGCCGCGATCCTCTACGGCGACTGGGGCACCAGCAAGGCCTATGTCATCGGTCTGGCCTTTGCGGTAGCGGGTTACAGCTCACCATGGCTCATAGGAGCCATGTGTCTGCTCACGGCGCTTGTGGGCGTCAATTACATGGTCATCTGCCGGCATTATCCGAACGGCGGCGGTGTCTACGCCAGCGTCCGGCATCGCTCCGAGATCATCTCGATCGTGGGCGCATTTCTGCTGATTGCCGACTATATCGTAACGGCAGCTGTCAGCGCCCTCTCCGCTTTCCTATATCTTGGAGTGCCTCACCCCGAGATGTTTGCCGCCGGCTCCATCGCGATTATCGGAGCATTGAATTACTTTGGCCCCAAGCATACCGGTGGTGCCGCTATCCTTGTTGCTATTCCCACGGTCATCGTGGTTGGTCTGCTCGGTCTCCTAGCTATTCCCCATCTGGGAGACGCAGTGATTCACACGCAACCTCTTCACGGCGGTTTTCCTCATAATTGGAATGCCTTCGTAGCTATTGTTTTGGCGCTTTCAGGTGTCGAGGCGATCGCCAACTCGACGGGTGTGATGAAGCTCAATCCGGGTAGCACGCTTGAAAAGCCGAATGTTTCCAAGACCGCCAACAAAGCCATTATCGTCGTAATGCTGGAGGTCTGTCTCTTCACGGCCCTTTTGGGTCTCGCCATGGCGGCGCTTCCGGGAATGGTTGTCGTCAATGGTGATGTCAATGCCCCCGGTGCCGAGGGGGTTCGCGACTACATGCTCCGCTACATGGCACAGATTTTTGCAGGCAACCTCTTTGGGCCTGTCCTCGGACACATCGCGGCCTGGACTGTCAGCATCGTTTTCGGTGTCCTTCTGCTAAGTGCCGTGAACACGGCGATCGTGGCGCTGAGCGGAATTTCCTTCTTGATGGCCCGCGACCAGGAGATGCCGCCGATCTTTGCAAAGCTGAACTCCTTCGGCGTCCCGAATGCCGGCCTTTTCTTCGCCGTTCTTGTGCCTGCAGGTCTGGTCATCGCTGTCAGCGACATGTCGGGTCTTGCCGATCTCTATGCGGTAGGCGTGGTGGGAGCCATTGCGGTGAACCTTGGAGCAACCAGCACGGATTGGAAGCTTGCGCTGAAAAATCACGAGCGCGCCCTCATGTTCGTGACCTTTGTGATCATGGCAGTGATTGAGATCTCCCTCTTCATCGACAAGCCGAATGCCAGGATCTTTGCCTTCACGGTGTTGGCCATTGGTCTGGTGCTTCGTGGGCTTGCCAAGGAAAGCTCGGAACGAAAAGCGAAGGCAGCCCAGGAGGCGGCCCTTCAGGCGGCCGTTCTTGCCATGGAGAGTGGCGGCAAGACTTCCATGCCAACAATAGCCAGCGAGCCTGCTAATGCATCGTTGCCGGAAATTCCCACTGCCCCTGGAACGGCCACTGCACCGGTACCTGTTCCGAAAGTCTACAACGGCCCCATCCTCGTTGCAGTCAGAGGTAAGGGGCGCACTCTCGATTTTGCTGTCAAGGAAGCCGCAGAAAACGGCCAGCCCCTCTATGTTCTTTTCGTTCGTGAGCAGCCGGTCATAGCGCCGGGTGACCGGCGCAGGAAATGGACTGAGGACAAGCAGGCCCGTGAGACCTTTGAGTCACTCAGGGACAAGGGGCTCGGTGAGACGATCATCCCTTGCTATGCCGTCAGCGATGCTCCGGCTCATACCATCGCCGATCTTGCCTCCACGATCGGAGCGGAGCGGGTCCTGCTCGGCGCTCCCCAGCGGAACACCCTGCTGCACGTGCTGAGGGGAAATATCATCCGCGAGGTGGCATCGCTTCTGCCGGATGACATTTATCTTCTGGTCTGCGTGTAAGCTTTCTAGGGCCAACCCATGATTGTCGAACGTCTCAAATACATCATCTGGGCTGCGGACACGGCCCGCGCGGTGAAGTTCTATACCACCGTCTTCGGTGCGAAAGTGATTCGAGAGAATCCAGCGGTGACCGATATCGAAGTCTGCAACGGCATCATCGGCGTCCATGGCGGCGGCGAGGGAAAGCGCACGTGGACCGGCATGAGTTTCCAAGTGGCTGATGTGATCGCTGGTGCTGCTGAGATCGTTGCGGCGGGTGGTCAGTTGCTTCGTGAACCACAACCGGAGAATGGGGAACCGCCTCACCTGGCGATGTGTGCGGATACCGAGGGGAATGAGATTATGCTCTCCCGCAAGAGAGGCTAATTCATCTCGACGCGCTGGAAGGGTTCAGACGAAATCGTTGTCCCTCCTATGAATGGAAAATCCAGATCAATGATGATGTAAAAGGTCATGCAGATCACCCCAGTTAGCAGGATAGTCAGAATGGCTTGAAGCCAGAAGTTTTGTGCCTCAAAGAGATAAGAAAGGCCGATGGTGGCAACGGCGCCAACTAGAAGAACCAACCAAAGAACCGAAGGGAGGTTGGATGATGAGTCATCAATGCGCGATGCTCTCAAGCTAGCAATGGTAGTAATATAGTGGATAGACGTGCGTAAAAACTCCTTTTCCTGATCATTGCCGGGATTGAAACGCAGGTAGTCCTCGATAATCTTCTTCTGTAATTGGGAGGTTTTCGGACTGGCATCGCCCTTTTCTAAGCACTTCCACTCATCATTCACCACGGAGTCGCGATAATTTCGCAGGAGTTGTTGCAGTTCTCCCTGAGTCGGTTGAGGAAATGCCTTGGTGACGAAATAGAGATCACGGAGATACCGAGCTTCCTGGACGACATTGGTGGATGTTGTGGAATATGCCTGCCAGGTCGCGGTGAAGACGAAGGCTAGAAAAATTCCATAGACAGTTCCAAGCGTGCTGAAAAACGGCCCTGTGACGTCATGACTCTGCTTGAGAAAACGGAAGGGAACTACTTTTCTGAAAAGATAGAGTCCTAGAAGTGAGATCAGCATTGGCGGAAGCACACACAAAGACAATAACTCCAACGGCGAAAGAGAGAAGCAGAGTGACTGCTCCAGGGAGATGGTGGCTATTATGAAAACCATTAAGCCTTCGCGTAGAGTTCCGCGCCTTTCTCAGCGAATTGATTCGCCTGTGCCGACAGGCTCTGCCTACGGCCTTTCGCTTTACTAAAGTCTTTCTCGCTCGCTGCCCGGCGGCTTGAGCTTTCGATTTTCATGCTTTTGCAAAAACATTCGACCCCGATTCTACAAATTCGCGGGCTTTCTCCTCCATGCCCTTTTTGAGGGCTGCTTCTTCGGAGAGGTTTTGGGCGGCAGCATATTGGCGGACGTCTTCCGAAATCTTCATGGAGCAGAAGTGAGGGCCGCACATGGAGCAGAAGTGGGCTGATTTGGCTCCTTCTTGCGGGAGGGTCTCGTCATGGAACTCACGCGCGGTAATCGGATCGAGGCCGAGGTTGAACTGATCCTCCCAGCGGAACTCAAAGCGGGCCTTGGAGAGGGCATTGTCGCGGTACTGGGCGCCGGGATGACCCTTTGCGAGATCGGCGGCGTGGGCGGCGATCTTGTAGGTGATGACTCCATCCTTCACATCCTTCTTGTTCGGCAGGCCGAGGTGCTCTTTTGGCGTGACGTAGCAGAGCATGGCACAGCCATACCAGCCGATCATGGCGGCACCGATGCCGCTGGTGATGTGGTCGTAGCCGGGGGCGATGTCGGTGGTGAGGGGGCCGAGTGTGTAGAAGGGGGCCTCGTGACACCATTCGAGTTGCTTCGCCATGTTCTCTTCGATCATGTGCATCGGGACATGGCCGGGGCCCTCGTTCATGACCTGGACTCCCTTGGCCCAGGCGCGTTCGGTGAGTTCGCCCTGCACCTTGAGCTCGCCGAACTGCGCCTCGTCGTTGGCGTCGGCCACGGAGCCGGGACGGAGTCCGTCTCCGATCGAGAAGCTGACATCGTAGGCGGCCCTGATGTCGCAGATGTCGTCCCAGTGGGTGTAGAGGAAGTTCTCTTTGTGATGGGCGAGACACCACTTGGCCATGATCGATCCGCCGCGGCTGACGATGCCGGTCATGCGCTTGGCGGTGAGCGGGACGAAGCGCAGGAGAACTCCGGCGTGAATCGTGAAGTAATCGACTCCCTGCTCGGCCTGCTCGATCAAGGTGTCGCGGAAGATCTCCCAGGTCAGATCCTCGGCCTTGCCGTTCACTTTCTCCAGGGCTTGGTAGATCGGGACGGTGCCGATCGGAACGGGGGAGTTCCGCAGGATCCATTCGCGGGTAGCATGAATGTTCTTTCCGGTGGAGAGATCCATGACGGTGTCGGCCCCCCACTTGGTGGCCCAACGCATCTTCTCGACCTCTTCCTCGATGGAGGAGGCTACGGCGCTATTGCCGATATTCGCATTGATCTTCACCAGGAAGTTGCGGCCGATGATCATCGGCTCAAGCTCGGGATGATTGATGTTTGCTGGGATGATAGCTCTTCCAGCAGCCACCTCGGAGCGGACGAACTCGGGCGTGATCTCAGCTGGAATACGCTGAGGGAAGCGGATGAAGATGGAGGGGGTGTAGGGGCTCTCCGGAAGCTGGCCGGATCCGGAGTGCTGCTTGCCGAGTTCGTTGCGCACGATGTCGCCTGAGAGATCGGAGAGAGTTGTCTGCTGGGCGCGGCCCATGTTTTCGCGGATGGCGATGAACTCCATCTCCGGGGTGATGATCCCCTGGCGTGCGTACCAGAGCTGGGTGACGGGATGGCCTGCGGAAGCGCGGAGTGGCTTGCGCTTGCTGCCGGTGAGACCTGGGAACTCAATCAGTCGATTTCGTTCGGAGGAGCTGGCGTACTCGGCATGCTTGCCTGAGAGGTAGCCGTTATCCATTGGTTGGACTTCACGACCCTCGTAGGATGCGACATCCCTACGCTTCTCGATCCATGAAGACCGGAGCGACGGAAGTCCCTCCGAGGAGTCGCCCTCGAACTCGGGATCTCCCCAGGGGCCGCTGCAGTCATAGACGCGGACGGGAGCGTTCGGCTCCAGTTCACCGGAGAAGTTCTTGGTCGGTGAGAGCGTGATCTCGCGCATCGGGACGCGCAACTCCGTGTGGATGGCTCCTTCCACATAGACGCGGCTACTGGCTGGAAGGGCGTCGGTGCTCTGCGGTTCGTCGGATGCGGTGAGGGATTCGTTGGGAGCAATCATTGGAAGAGGAGTTTAGGCTGTAGGCTATTAGACTGATAGGGAGGAGAAGGAAAAAAGGGATGGGTGAAGGAAAATAAAGAGCCACGCGTGGTTCACACGGCGTGGCCTGAGTCTTCTCCCTCGCACGGCATTACTCGTGTCAGGTTCAAAGGGTCGTTCGGTATATTCCGAACCTCTCAGCCAACCGGCTCCCCCGCATGTGTTGTCCACTAAGCATAGGCTGCCTAATGGACGGGTCAACGGGGGAGTGCGGCCTTAGAAGACTTTCTCTTAGCCTACCGGAGGAACTCGGAGTTTATAGTCTCTATCGATGTCGACTTCTGAGATCGGTTGGCTCTCGGATTCTGGAATCAGAACTTGGATATAGGCCGCCCCATCGTGATTCTGGATCTTCTCCAGGATATCCTCCAGCTCAGCTACCGTTCCCACTTTAGCGGTGAGCCAACCCTTGCAGCCAAAGGCTTCAGGGAGCAGATGGTAGTTCAGCTTTGCCAGATCATCATAAACATGGCCTCGCGCACTGAGAACGTCCTCAACTCCGAAGATATCATTGTTGAGGACAAAGATGATTGGTTTCACACCATAACGCCCCATCACTCCCAGTTCATTCAGGGTGAGTTGATGGGAGCCATCACCTGTAACCATCCAAGTGCGACCGGTTTTTTTGGCCATGGAAACACCCAGGGTGGCTGGAGTGGCCCAGCCGATTGATCCCCAGAGACCCGATTCCTCCGCTCCGACACCCTGCGGCAGAATCATGCCGTTGAGGTGGAACATGCAGGTGCCGGTCTCGATGACCAGCGTGTCGCCCGACTTCAAGCTGCGTTGGAGGCGGGGATAGAAGGCAGCGGATGAGAGCGTGTCCGATCCGTTTCCTTTGAGTGGTAAAAGATCCTTATAAGTTGCGATCGTCTCATTGCGGCTGGGAACCCTCGCCAGGAGGGCCTTGAGCAGATCGTCAATAGCGACATTCATGAAGACCTTGGTGCCAAGTCGCACCCAGTTGTCGTGAATAGAAAGCAGGCGTGATGTGTCGAGATTTTCAGACCAGAGGCCGGTGTTTAGTTCGGTCGGAATCATGCCTCCGATATCAAGGACGACATCGGCTCCTTCGACCGTTTCTTTGACAGAGGAGGGAACGGAAAAATTACCGTTATAAAGTCCGATATACTGAGGCAGGGACTCGTCCATCGTTCCTTTATCGTAGGAGGCGATGGCTGTTGGTAGGTTCGCCTTCTTGACGATCTCTAGTGCAAGATCATTCACCCCGTAACGCGAGGTGAGATTAGTGACTAGCGCGACCGGATTTTTGGCCTTTTCAAGTCGCGAGACAATGGACGCAACTGCTGCCTCGAGTTCCTCAGGGACGCTTTGCTGGCGCTTGATTTCAGCCAACGGTTTGCCTGTGACGGGGGTGCCTACCAAGGGGGAGTAACCGGAGAGTTCCGAGATAGCGATATAGGCTGGCATGCTCTGCCGCAGCGCCTCTCGGATCACTCGCTCGAGTTCGTCAATGCAATTGGCAGGGGTGAGAACGGCGGTAACGCAAGCAGCAGCCCCGGAAAGAGGTAGGAAGCGATCATAGTTGTTATCCCCGAGGTTGTGGTGCGTCAGAAGCCACTGTTTCTGGATGCGCTCACTGGGCATCCCCACGAGGTGAAAGACCGGTAGTCTATAGGCCTTGCTACCCATCACACCGTTGATCGCGGAGAGTTCGCCCACGCCGTAAGTCGTGGTAAGGATCGCTGCCCCGCGGACACGGGCATAGCCGTCGGCAGCATACGCGGCGTTCAGTTCATTCGCGCAAACAACCCACTCAAGGCCGGAAACCTGCTCAACAGCATCATCGATTGAGAAGGCGTAGTCCCCGGGGACGCCGAACACTTTGTCGATTCCGAGTTGGGAGAGCCGCGTGAGGACGTATTCTGCAACAGTTGGTGTTGTCATGGGTGGGGTAGATTTAAACACTTGAGAGAAGTTGCCAAAGCCTGAGTCTTCTCCCTGACCTGTGTCAGGTTCAAAGGGTCGTCCGTTCTGTCCCGGACCTCTCAGCCAGCTGGCTCCCCCGCATGTGGAATATCAATTCAGAATAAGCGACTCCCGTCCCGGGTCAACGCCCAACAATGAGGGAAAGCCGATCATCCTCAGCCAAAAGAGCGTTGCTATGCTGACGGCGTTAATTATTAATCTCCGAATCGGTATGAACCTAGCCCACTTTGCCGATTTCTGCGCCGCTTGGAGAAGCAGTATCCACGAGGGACTCTCTGCCAACCGCTTATTCCGCGATACCATCGCCGGGATCGTTGTCGGCGCGATCTCGCTTCCGCTTTCGATGGCATTTGCCATCTCCTCGGGCATGTCGCCGCAGTCGGGACTTTACACGGCAATTGTGGGCGGCCTTGTGGCTGGAATTTTTGGGGGTTCAAAATACCAGATCTCGGGTCCGACCGCCGCCTTCATTGTCATCCTGATTCCGATCGTGAGGGATTTTGGACCTGCCGGATTGATGATCACGACCGCCTTCGCGGGCTTGATTCTGCTTCTCTTGGGTCTCTTGAAGCTTGGGAAGCTGATTGATTTTATCTCCTTCCCCGTCATTGCGGGCTTCACCCTTGGGATCGCAATCTCGGTGATCATCCTTCAACTCCGGAGTTTTTCCGGCGTTATTGCGCCTCCCACCAACTCGATCGTCAGCGAGTTCAACACCGTTTTGAGCCACTGGCACTCTTGCAACGTTGCCGATATGGTTCTGGGGACGTTCACGCTCGTCGCGCTCTTTGGTTGGTCCTATTTTTTCAAGAATATCCCTGCGGCACTGGTCGTTCTGCCCATTTCCTGCGTGCTCGGAGTGATTCTTCCGACCTGGGAGCCCTCCCTTCATTTTGATACGATTGAAAACCATTTTTCCATCGTGGCTAACGGGAAGATTTTCCACGGAATCCCGCCGATTCCGCCACAATTTGAGCTTCCCTGGATGCTTCATGACGGAATGCATCTCCTGGACTCCTTTGCCGGATTCATGAGCCTTTTCAAGGGAGCCTTCGCTATCGCCGTGCTCTGCGCAATCGAGACTCTTGTTACCGCCGTCTGCGGTGACAGGTTGACGTCGACACGAAACAATCCCAACGGCGAATTGATCGGCCACGGTCTCGCGAACATGATATCGCCGTTTTTTGGGGGCTTCAGCGTCTCCGGTGCCATTCCGAGGACGGCTGCCAATATCCAGGCCGGAGGAACCAGCCCCTGGGCTTCGGTGATGCATTCCGTTTTTCTTCTGGCCTCGATCCTTCTATTCTCCCGTTATCTCGGCTATCTGCCGCTTTCAGCCATGGCTGCGTTGTTGATCTATGTTGCCTATTTCATGAGTGATCTAAGAGGTTGCGTCGATATCGTGCGCACGGCCGAAAGGGAGGAATGGTTGACCCTTCTCCTTTGCGCGGTACTGACCATCCTCTTTGACATGGTCACCGCCATCGCAGTTGGGGTCATTGTCACCTCCATTCTCTTCATGTACCGCATGTCAGAGATATCCGCGACTAAGGAAGGGGTTGATGAACCTATCAATGATCAGGAAGCCGAAAAGAATACCGCTCCGATTACGGTGCCCGATGGGATTCTCTACTTTAAGGTCAACGGCGCCTTGTTTTTCGGTTCAGCGAGCCGGTTGACTTCCGAAATTCATCCGGAGGAGGGAGGTAAGTATGCAGTTATCGACCTCTCCGATGTGCCACTGATCGATTCCACCGGCATCTCCCAACTCGTGATGACCGTGAAGCAGTTGCTCGCCAGTGGATTGATTGTCTCCCTTACTGGCCTTCAACCGATCCCGAGATCGGCACTCCGGGCCGCGAAATTAGGCGTCGCGTTCCCTGAGGTCCGGGTTTTCAGAACCAATGCGGAAGCCTTCAGGGTTCTTCTGACACCCGTTAGCAAAATTCTGCCGCTGGGACATATCTGAGGATTTCTGCTGTTCCTCCCATAAATAAAGCCCCGAGACTACCCGGAATAATGCACCCCCTTCATCGCCATATCCTCAACCTAGCCGAGAGGCGTCACGTCATAGGTGGTCTGACGCTTCTCGGGTTATTCTATTTTGGCCCCTACCTGCCGACTGAGTTGATTGTGTTGGTTTTTCTTGCTGTCGCCTGCATGGCGGTGACAACCCATGCGGACACCATGAAGGTCGCCGTGGTGGCCTCGGGGAGTTTCCTCGTTTCCCTCATGGTTTATTGGCTGAACGGATGGAAGTCGCTAGCAGGTGAAGTACTCACATTCGGGCAGGCTACCGAGGAAGCCTCGGTGCTGATGGTGTTGGCCACGCTGATCTTCGGCACCATTTCGTGGATCAAGAGACTTCTGAACACCAAGAATGCCAAATTGGACAAGATCTTGGAGGCCTGCAACCTGTATGTCTGGATTGGGGGAACCTTTGCACTCCTCTACACCATTGTGGAGAGGATCAACAACCATGCATTCCGTCATTCGCAGTTCATGCCTGCGGGATCCGTTGTGCCGACGGTCTCTGAGTGGAGAAACGATGTTCAGCAGATGCTCTATTTCAGTTTTGTAACCCAGACCACTTTGGGCTTCGGCGATATCCTCCCTGCTACTCACATCGCACGCGTGCTGACAATCACCCAGGCGGTCATCGGTCAATTCTACGTCGCCTTAGTTCTGACCTATATCCTCAGTCTCTGGATTCATGACTTGGGAAGCCGTATTGAAAAAAAGGGCTCCTCTTCCGACTCGCAGGAAGGCCATCACAAACAAGGCTGATCTTTTATAACATCCGTTCCAGGAAGGAGGCGCGGTCAAAGAGGGCGAGATCTTCAGCTTGTTCCCCGGTCCCGATGAAGCGGGGGGTGATGCCGGTTTCCCGGGCAATCGCCACGGCGACGCCGCCTTTGCCCGAGCCGTCTAGCTTAGTAAGGATCAAACCGGTGAGAGGGGTGGCGGCATGGAATTCCCTAGCCTGCACAACGGCGTTGCTGCCGGTCGTGGTGTCGGCCACGAGGAGGACCTCATGGGGTGCGGTCGGGTCGATCTTGCCGAGGGAGCGTTTCATTTTCGCAAGCTCCTGCATCAGGTTCGACTTGGTATGGAGGCGGCCGGCGGTGTCACAGATAAGGAAGTCGGATTTCAGGCGCTTTGCCTTGGCAAGGGCATCGTGGCAGAGAGCCGCGGGATCGGCTCCGTACTCACTGCTCACTACCTCAATACCAAGGCGCTCACCCCAGGCCTTGAGTTGCTCGACAGCCGCTGCGCGGAAGGTGTCGGCCGCGCAGAGCAAAACCGAGTGGCCGCGTAGCTTCAGTAGGGCTGCGAGTTTGGCACTGCTGGTGGTCTTGCCTGTACCGTTGACCCCGACCATGAGGATCACAACGGGGCCTTCCGAGCCGGCTGGCATGGGGCTGAGATCTTCTCCTTTCTCCGGAAGATACTTTGAGGCCTCCTCACGGGCGGCTTCCAGAACGTTCTCGGAATGGAGGGTCAAACCTTTGCTGCGGAGAGATTCGAGGATGGCGGTCGCCGTGGGCGCGCCGAGATCGGACTGCCAGAGGGCAGCCTCGACCTCCTCCCAATCCACGGCCTGATGGGAGCCGGTGATACGGCCAAGGACGTTTTTAAGCCATCCAGCCATCAGTCTTCAGAGGGCTCTGATGACTCGATCGCCTCCCTCCCGTTCCTCGGGGAGGGGGTGCGGTCCGGGCGCTGGAGCGTTGACTTGATCTTGTCTAAGACCCCGTTCACAAAACGTCCCGATTCCTCAGTGCCATACTTCTTGGCAATGTTGATGGCCTCGTTAATCGAGACTACGGGTGGAATTTCGGCGCAAAAAAGCATCTCGTGAATCGCCAATCGGAGGATGTTGCGGTCAACGGCTGAGAGACGCTCCAGCTCGTAGTTCTGGGTGTGCTCGCGTAGTTTGATGTCGATCTCAGCGGAATGCTCGAGCAGGCCGCTCACCAGACCTTCGCAGAACCGGCGAGCCGAAGGACTAAGTCCCCGGAAGGCATAGAAATCCTCGAGGTCGGAAACACCCGCGCCCCCCCCCTGATCGCGCTGGTAGAGAAACTGGATTGCGGCCTCGCGGCCTTCGCTTCGTACTCCCATGATAGTTTAGGTTCCGGATGTCGTGAGGGCGGCAGAGGCGCGGATAACCTCGATGGCAGCGCGTGCAGCCTCGGTGCCGCGGTTGCTTTCGCTGCCCAGGCAGCGCTCCCGAGCCTGCTCTTCGTTCTGAAGCAGAAGCACACTGTGAATGATCGGGATGCCGGACTCGACCGACATCCGGCAAAGTGCATCGCTCACGGAAGAAGCTATCAGGTTGGCATGAGCGGTCTCTCCCTGAAAAATGACCCCGAAACAAATGACGGCATCGGGTTTGTTTTTTTGAATGAGCTGGCCGGCCAGATAAGGGATCTCAAAGGATCCCGGCGCATGAACGACGTGCGTCTTTGATTCCGGCTCAATCAGGGTGATTTCTTCGAGTGCCTTGGCCAGCATCGGTTCCACAAATTCCCCATTGTACCGGCTTGCTACGATCGAAATGCGGTTCGCAGCTTTGAACCCAAGTCGGGGTCTGGGTGGAAGTGGCTTAAGCATCTGGGAAAGAATGAAGGCTAAAGGATGAATTATGAAGGCTAAAGGGGATTTGGGGGATTGGTCATGGGAGATCAGTAATAGGGAGATTCGAGAGGATTGTTCTCCAGACACCCTATTTCCTAGAACCTATCACCTAGATCATGTGCCCGAGCTTCTTCTTCTTCGTGGAGAGATAGCGCAAGTTGTGCCGGTTGGGCTCGGAGCGGATGGGGACACGTTCGATGATCTCCATGCCGTAACCTTCAAGCCCAACGACCTTTCTGGGGTTATTCGTAAGAAGACGGATCTTGGTGACTCCGAGGTCCGCTAGGATCTGGGCGCCCGTTCCGTAGTCACGGAGGTCGGCCGGGTAGCCGAGGCGCTCGTTTGCCTCGACGGTATCGAGTCCTTCTTCCTGAAGCTTGTAGGCATGGATCTTTGCCGGCAGTCCGATCCCCCGGCCTTCATGACGCATGTAGACAAGGACGCCGTGCCCGCTCTCAGCAATCTGTGCTAGTGCACGGTGCAACTGGCTTCCGCAATCACAACGGCGGGAACCGAAGACATCGCCGGTGAGGCATTCGCTATGGACGCGCACGAGTGCCGGCTTCTTGGGATCAATAGGGCCCTTTACCAGGGCCAGGTGGTGATGGTTATCCACCTCGGCGCGATAGAGGAACATCTTGAAATCACCGAAATCCGTCGGCATCTCAATCTCCTGTTCCCTGCGGACGAGCTTCTCGCTCTTGCGGCGATAGGCGATGAGATCCCTGATCGAGCAGATCCTGAGACCATGCTTCTTCTTGAACTTCAAAAGATCGGGCAGGCGCGCCATCGAGCCGTCCTCATTCAGGATCTCGCAGATGACACCCGATGGGTCGAGTCCCGCGAGTCGTGCCAAGTCGACCCCCGCCTCGGTGTGACCGGCCCGTTTGAGCACCCCCCCCTCCGCGGCCTGAAGCGGGAAAATGTGTCCCGGTTGACGGAGATCCTTCGAGCCAGCTGTGGGATTTGCCAAAACCTTGATCGTCGCCGCGCGGTCGCGGGCGCTGATGCCGGTGGTTGTGCCGTGGGAGGCATCAACCGAGACGGTGAAGTCGGTTGCGTGGAGTTCCCGATTATGGGCCACCATGCGCTGGAGGCCAAGATGGGCAGCCCGGTCCTCGGTGATGGGAACACAGATGAGTCCCCTCCCGTGGGTCGCCATGAAATTCACTGCCTGTGGCGTGACTTTGGAGGCGGCCATGACGAGATCTCCTTCATTCTCACGATCCTCGTCATCGGTGACGATGACCATATGCCCCCTGCGTATCTCCTCGATCACATCGGCAATGGAATCAAAGGCGGAGGATTTGGCGCCTTTGATGGAAGCTCTTTTTTGAGGAGCTTTTCTTGGCTTCACAGGCAGTTTTTTCATGCGAGGGAGGAAGCGGAGATATCTTGAAGCATTGCCGGATCAAGGGTGGTGCGTCGGGCGATCCATCCGCCACCGATGACGCGATCGCCGTCATAGAAGACGGCGGCTTGTCCCGGGGTGACGGCCCGTAGGGGCTGGAGGGGGCGGATGACGGCGGTATCATTCTCCCCTGCGGTCACTTCGGCCAAGTCTCCCGAGTGACCATGGCGGACTTTCACCGAAAGTCTCCGTGGGGTTGAGGGTGCCTCTCCATGCCAGTTAGTCCGATTGACAAGGAACTCCTCGCAAAGCAGGTCCTCCTCCCCCCCCAGGACGACACGGCCGCTTGCGGCGTCGATATCGATGACATAACGGGGAGTTCCCGCCCCTCCTGGAAGACCTTTGCGCTGACCGATCGTGAAGAGTTCGATCCCATCATGCGGCCCGATGTGATTACCCTGCATGTCGTAAAAACCGCCCGGCTGAAAGGTCTCGCCGCGATCTGTGAAACGATCTTTGAGGAAGGCCTTGTAATCCTTGCCCGGCACGAAGCAGATCTCCTGACTATCCTCCTTATCGGCGACCTTGAGGCCCAGTTTGCGGGCGATGCTCCGGATTTCCTCTTTGGTGAGGGAACCGAGAGGGAAAAGAGCCCGTGCGAGCTGCTCCCGTCGCAAACTGAAGAGGAAGTAGGACTGATCCTTCTTGGGGTCGAGTCCTTTACGGAGGATCGGGGCCTTCAGCTTGTTATCTTTGTCTGTATCCTCGGGATGCTCGACGGAGGCATAGTGGCCCGTGGCTATGTAGGCCGCGCCCAGGGCGGTCGCCTTGTCCCAGAGGTTACCAAACTTCAGCTTCTCGTTGCACATGACACAGGGGTTCGGTGTACGCCCGGCCTTGTACTCATCGGCAAAGTAATCGATTACCAACCGCTCGAAGGGCACGGCTTCATCGATTACGTAATGGGGCACTCCCAGCGCATGGGCCACGCCGCGAGCATCGGCTATAGCCTGAGGGCCGCAGCACTTATCCTCCGCTCGGGACATGCAGTCCTGGGGCCAGAGTTTCATGGTGACGCCGATGACCTCCCATCCCTGCTCCTTCAGCAGATAGGCAGCCACGCTGGAGTCCACTCCTCCGCTCATTCCCACGACAACGCGTCGGGATTCGGATGATGGTGCAGGTGTTGTCATAGAATCAGGCTGTCGGGAGGAGATTCTTAGAAGATGAAACGGAGACCGGCGCGGGTGAGGCTCTCGTTGAGACCGTTGTTACCGAAGAGGTAACGGGAATCAGCGAAGAGGCCGATGCCGCGGTTGATGCGGTACTCAAGACCACCACCAACGTTGCCGTTGCCCTGGATCTGTGTGCCCCAGGTTGCACCACCGCCAACAAGGGCGTAAGGAGCAAGGTGAAGGCTCTCGATCGGGAGACGGGCGATCAGGTTGCCCTGAGTGCTGTTGTAGGTGTGGCCATTGCCATTGAGGCTGGTGAGGGTGTCGTCGATTCCGATACCAAAGTACTTCGTGAAGAAGTAGCTCAGGCCGAGACCGCCGCCGAATCCGTTGACGGATCCGCCCTTGTAGTTACCGGCAGCACCAGCTGCGAATACGTCGAGCTGGACTTCACCGGCACGGAAGAGATCTTCCTGAGGGGCGACGACAACTTTCTTGGAGGAGACTGCAGAACCGGCGAACGAGGTCGCTGCGGTAGCAATCACAACTGCGAGGAGTGTAAGTGTTTTGTTCATTTAGTTTTGGTTTATGGTTGTACTGACACGCTGAGTGGTAGGACCTATGCAGAAAGTTGTCAATAGATTAGTCGGGTATTTTTCCCTGCTTCCTATGTGACCGGAGGCAAATAAGTGCTTTGCTTAGTGGAGAGGAATCTTCACCGCTTCATATTCTCCCTTGAAGAGATGCGTTGAATTGGTACGCTTCGCCCTCATCGCCAGTATAGCTCAGCGGTAGAGTAGGGGACTCATAAGCCCTTGGTCGCAGGTTCGAATCCTGCTACTGGCACCACTCGACTATCCACCGTACCCACTCAAGACACCCAACACCTTTCCTATGGCAACAACCAAAGTAGTAGTCAAAAAAAGCAACTCCGAACTCAAGCGCAAGCGTCAGACTATCAAGCGCGAGGCCCGCAACACGAGCGTCCTGAGCCGTCTCAAGACCGAAGAGAAAAAACTACGTGCCGCCCTCCATGCTGGTGTCGATGAGGTGACAGCCCTCTACCAGAACTTTTCCTCCGCGCTTGATAAAGCCGCCAAGAAAGGGGCTATCCACAAGAATGTCGCTTCCCGTAAGAAGAGCCGTCTGAACACCCGTATTGCCAAAGGAGCCAAGCAGGTCGAGGCTCCCAAGAAAAAGACCGCGGTCAAGAAGGTGGTTGCCAAGACAAAGGCGAAGCTGAAGCCGAAGAAGTAAACTTCTTTCCGTTCTTTAGTTATTCTAAGCCCCTCTGCTTCGGCAGAGGGGCTTTTTTATTGGGAACATGCTCTTTCGAGCCCCGACTGCATTTGCGGATCAGCGTCCTCTGACGAATGAGGAGAGTTCCTCGGTGGTCTGATAGGCGAGGAAGGGTGTCATGAAGTAGACGCCCGGGAAGTGATCAAGCACGGAGCGAGTCACCTCCTTAGCGATGGCGACACCTTCCTTGCGTCCCTCAGCACCTTCGAGACCCTCCATCCGGGCCATGACGGGAACGGGGATCGTGATGCCGGGCACCTCGTTATGGAGGAACTTTGCCTGGCGTCCGTTGAGCAGAGGCCAGACGCCGATAAAGACCGGCACTCCGAAGTGAGCGGTCCGTCTCGCGGTCTCTTCGACCAAGGCGGTTTCAAAAACCGGTTGGGTCATGACATACCGTGCCCCGGCCTTGATCTTGCGCTCGAGGCGCTGGATCTGCGTGTCGAGACTCCGGGCGTTGGGGTTGAAGGTGCATCCCGCAATGAGATCGGGCCGCGCCTGCAGGTCGGTCCCGGCCAGCGTATATCCTTCATTCAGTCTGCGGATGATCTCCAGGAGGCCGACGGAGTTCACGTCATAGACGGAGGTTGCGTCGGGATGGTCTCCTCCCTTGGCGGGATCTCCCGTCAGGGCAAGCACATGGCGCATTCCCATCGCTGCCATGCCGAGGAGTTCGCTCTGGAGGCCGATCACATTGCGATCCCGGCAACTCACGTGCAGAAGGGGGGTGATTCCCCGTTGCTTCAACATTGCGGCTACAGCGAAATTGCTGACCCTCAGGATAGCGAGTGAATTGTCTGCCAGGGTGATGGCGTCACTTCCCGCCCGGGTGAGTGCTTCGGCGGCAGTGAAGAATTTTTCCAAAGGGAGTGTCTTGGGAGGATCCAGTTCCGTGACGATAACGGTCTTTCCCCCGGCGATCAGGTCGAGAATGCTTTTCTCGGTGGGTTCCGGGGCCGGGGGAGGTTCTAGACTGGTGACGACTCCCGTTGTTTGTCGTGTTGTCGGTTTGAGGCCTTGCAGCGCTTTGCTGAGCGCCTTGATATGAAGAGGAGAGGTTCCGCAGCATCCACCGACCAAGGCGGCGCCAGCCTCGGCCATCCGGCGGCCTAGATCGGCGAAATATTCGGGTGTCGTGCCGTAAGCGATGCGGCCTTCCTGATAGGTAGGCCGCCCGGCATTTGGATAGACGGCGAGAGGGCGGGCGGGTGCGATTTTTTCGACGAGGCGAAGCATCGCCTGGGGACCGTTCACGCAGTTCAGACCGACCAGGTCCGCACCCTGTTCACCAAGGGATTCCAGGACATCTCCGATCCAGGCTCCGCCGGGTAAGCGCCCGCTCTCGGGAGAGGCGATCAGGGTAATGACCGGCTTGTTGCCGAGTGATTTGGCTACTTGCAGTGCTAGCGAGAGCTCCTCGGGATCCTGGAAGGTCTCCAGCAGGATCAGGTCCGCACCTCCTTCGAGCAGTCCGCTGATCTGCTCTCGGAAAAGAACTTCTTGGTTCTGGTCGGCTTCCGCTTGGTGAGAACCAAGGGGGCCCACACTTCCGGCAACCAGGGCAGGCCTTCCGGAGGCATCCACAGCCTCCCGAGCCAAGCGGGTGGCCGCTCTGTTGATGTCGCCCACCCGTCCTTCAAGACCGAACGCGAATAGCTTGCGTGCATTCGCTCCGAAGGAGTTGGTGGTGATGAGTTGGGCTCCGGCCTCCAGGTATTCGCGGTGAATGGAGGAGATTGTTTCCGGTTGGGAGAGACAGAGCTCCTCAAAGCAGTTTCCCGCAGGAACGCCCCTCTCGGCCAGGAGCGTGCCCATCGCTCCATCACCGCAAAGCACTGCAGACTTCAGTTCTTCAAATAAGTCAGGCAGGTTCCCCATGGATAGGACGGTTTGACTCAGTTGCGCTTGGAGCGCTTGGCAACTAGGTTAACGCTGATCACAAACATCACGGCTGCAAAAAGCGCCGTGACGACGAGGCCTGTCAGATATCCGGCGGGCAGTGCCGTTCCGCTGGTCGCAGCAAAGGACGAACGGATTGCCGTGACCCCGTAGCTGACAGGGTTGAGCGCTCCGGCCCAGTAGAGCCAGCCGGTTCCTGCAGGCATGGGGAAGAGGGCTCCGGACATCATCCAGAGGGGCATCAGGAAGATGTTCATGATCGCGTGAAATCCCTGGGTTGAGTCCATAGGCCAGGCAACAAGGAAGCCCATCCCTGTCATTGCGAAGCCGACAAAAACGAGGGCGGGCAGGAGTAGGGCCGCCTGATGCCAACCGATCGGCAGGCCTGCCAGTGGGGCCAGCACGCAGAATAGCGCTGCCTGAAGGACCGCAAGGGTCGTTCCTCCCAGGAATTTTCCAAGTGGGATAGCGGCGGGGGATAGCGGCGCAACGAGTGCACCCTGAAGGAATCCCTCGCGACGGTCCTCAATGACCGAGATCGTCGAAAAGATCGCGGTGAAGAGCATGATCAGCACTAGCGTGCCGGGAAAGAAATAGGCGAGGTAGCTGCCCGTGGCGGCGGCGGAAGTCAGGGCTCCGGGATTGCGGAAGGAAGGTCCGAAGCCTGAACCGACAAGCAGCCAAAAGACAAGCGGAGTGGCAAGGGCCCCGATGATGCGGTTACGCTGACGCAGGAAGCGAATGACATCGCGCCACCAGAAGGCGAGGGCGGGAGTCCAGAGAAGGCGTGTGGGTTTCATAAGGAACTGCTTTGGCAACTCAGTGCTTCTTTTTCTTAACGGGCGCATTCATGTCGGGCTCCAGATCCTGATCGGCAAAGAGGCGCCCCGTCCTCGCGATGAAGACATCCTCTAAGGTGGGTCGGGCAATTCGGAGGGAGGTGATCTCTTTCGGGAATTCCCCGGCCAGCCGAGCTGCAAGCGCATAGGCCTCGACATGCTCGATGCGAACCTCTCCCTCCACGACTGTCGCGGGTATGCCGGTCTTCGAGGTAATGAGTTTGGCGAGTTGATCGGCTCCGGTTTCTTTGGAAACTCCGAGGCTGATCACATCGCCGCCGATGGCGGAGGTGAGTTCATCGGGAGTTCCAAGGGCGACAAGTTTTCCGGAACTGACTATGCCGACCCGGTCGGCTCGCGCCGCCTCCTCCATGAGATGCGTGGTGCAGAGAGCGGTAACGTTGTGCTCGTTTCGAAGTTTTTCCAGGGCAGCCCAGAGATCGAGGCGGGCTCCAGGGTCGAGTCCCGTGGAGGGCTCGTCGAGCAGAAGTACCTCCGGACGGATCAGGAGGCACTTGGCGATTTCAGCACGGCGCTGAAGTCCGCCGGAGAGGGTCTCGACAATGTCATTAAGTCGGTCCGTCAGGTTGAGGGCCTTTGTGGCCTCAATGATGCGGGATTCGAGTTCCGTTCCCGTAAGCCCGTAAAGGGCGCCGCCACAACGGAGGTTCTCCAGAATGGTCAGCTTGCCGTCGAGACTTGGTGACTGGAAGACAACGCCGAGTCGGGCCCTGACTTCGGCTGCGGCCGAAACGACATCATGACCCGCGATTTTAGCCGTACCCGAATCGGGCAGGGAGAGGGTCGCCAGGATTCGGAAGAGAGTGCTCTTTCCTCCCCCATTCGGACCCAGCAGGCAGAAGAGTTCGCCGCGGCGCACCTCGAGGGAGATTCCGTCAAGTGCACGGCGCTCGCCAAACGATTTCACGAGATCGTTGACAACGATGGCATGGGTCTTTGATTCGCTCATGAAAGTTAGAGATTCGGCATCGGAGGCGAGGATGGCAAGGCTTAGGAAGTCTGGGAAGATGACGAGAGTGATTCCAGGGATGACCCCGGAAGCGATAGGGCTCCGATCGCTTCCATGACACGATTGGAAAGATGCTGATAGAGAGCCCGGTCATCGCCACCATGGGTAGCTGGATCCAGTTCCTCGGGTGTGAAACGGATCGGGTTGCCTACCACTACGCTGATTGGAGTCAGGGAAACTTTTCCTGATCCCTTCGGAAAGGCCTCGTGGGAGCCGAAGATGCGCATCGGTTGCACGGGGGCTCGGGTCTTTGCAATGACCAGGCCGATCCCGGCCTTTGCCGGTTGGAGAGTGCCATCCACCGATCGCGTTCCCTCGGGAAAGAGGACGACGGCGTTGCCCGATTTGACCGTGCGGATCACGATCTTGAGCGCCGACATGTCATTACCATCGCGGTCGACGAGGATGACATTGATATGGGGGAGAAGCTTTCCCAGCAAGGGGATCTGAAGAAGGGTTTTGCGGGCGAGATAATAGACGCCCCGTCTTGAGCAGATGCCGACCAGCGGGGGATCAAAATAGCTCTGGTGATTGGAGGCAAGAATGAGAGGTCCCTCTTCGATCATCCGCTCCGGATGAACCGCCCGGAAGCTGAAGAAGAAACGCGCCGCGATCTTCGAGAGCGTGTACCAGAAGTAGTAGGTGAAGCTCATCATCAGCCGGTGGTCAGCTCTGGAAGATGAAGATGGTCCAGTACCGTCTGGATTACTTGATCCAAGGTCAGGTGTGTCGTGTCGATGACAATGGCGCCCGGCGGAATCGTCAGTGGGGCGGTCGCGCGGGTTGAGTCGAGTCGGTCACGTTCATTCACTGTATCGATCGCTCCCTCACTGGCACGACGGCGGGCACGTACCTCGGGAGAGGCGTCGAGGTAGAATTTCCATGGGGTCTCCGGAAAGACAATGGAGCCGATATCGCGACCTTCCATGATCAGATCATGGTTTTCCGACAAGGCGCGGAGTCTGGCATTGATGAAATCACGCACGGCAGGCACTGCGGCGATTACGGAGACCGTGGCCGCCACCTGTGGATCCGAAAGGTGAGGCGTGGCATTCTCCCCATCCAGTAGCAGGGAGACGCCTTTTGTTGGGTCTTCGTCTTCAAGGAGTGTGAGTTTGCGCCTGGCTACCCAGCCGACCAAAGAATCGGATGAGTCGGAGGAGACCTGATCGCGCACGGTGCCCCACGCGATGGCCCGGTAAAAGTGTCCTGAGCTGACAAAGAACCAGCCCAGGGCAGCGGCAACTCCCCGGGAGACGCTGCTCTTCCCGGAGGCGGCGGGACCGTCGATGGCGATGACGCGTCCGGCCATGGGATTATTCAGGCGGCCAGTACCGACTCAAGCGTTGAGCCGAAGGTCGGATAGGAGGTGGCCACGCATTCCACATGATTGATGACTGTCTTCCCCTCGGCGAAGAGTCCTGCGATCGCAAAAGCCATTGCGATGCGGTGATCGTGAAAGCACTCAAGTTGCGCGCCTTTGAGCGGGTGCCCACCTTCGATCACCATGCCATCCTCTGTCTCGGTAACGGGTACGCCCATGGCCCGAAGATTTCCGGCGACTGCGGCAATGCGGTCGGTCTCCTTAACTCGAAGCTCCTTGGCGTCACGGATGATGGTTGTGCCTTGGGCTAGTGCTCCGGCCACCGCAAGGATGGGAAGTTCATCGATGACATTCGGAATCTCGGCCCCCTCGATCACGGTGCCGTGGAGTTCGCGGCCAAGCACTCGGACAGTGCCAAGTGGTTCGGCTGCATTGGGGTCTACTGGTGTGGTCTCGATCGTTGCCCCCATGCGACGGAGTACTGCAATGACGCCGGTGCGAGTGGGGTTCAGTCCGACGCCAGGCATCGTGACATCGGATCCCGCTTTGGCTGAAGCGGCCACAAGCCAGAAGGCGGCGCTTGAGATGTCGCCCGGCACGGCAAAGTCTCGGGCCTTGAGTTGTTGGGGGCCCTTGAGGGCGATGCGGCGGCGACCGTTAACGTCAGCTTTCCCGAGATCCAGTGAAATACCAAACTCTTGAAGCATCCGTTCCGTGTGATCTCGGCAGGCAGCAGGTTCCACGACGCTGGTCTCCCCCTCGGCTGAGAGACCCGCGAGCAGGATGGCGCTCTTCACCTGGGCGCTGGCAACAGGCATCTCATAGTGGAGGGGTGTGAGCTTCCCACCCTCGACCACTAGGGGAGGTTTCCCCTCACCCCCTTCGGAGTTGAAGCGAGCCCCCATCTCGGTGAGCGGCTTGATGACCCGTCCCATTGGGCGCTTGGAGAGTGAGGCATCGCCGGTAAGTCGGGAGCTGAAAGGCTGGGCGGCCAGAATGCCGGAGAGAAGGCGCATGGTGGTGCCGGAGTTGCCGCAATCGACATCAGTGGCCGGTGCGGTGAAGTGGCCTCCCTTGCCTTCCACGACAAAGGTGCCGGTGCCGGCGCGCTCGATGTGGGCTCCGAGCGATCTCATCGCATTGACAGTGGAGAGGCAGTCCTCGCTCTCGAGGAAACCGGTGATCGTGCTCCGCCCCTCTGCAAGAGAGGCGAACATGGCGCTTCGATGCGACATGCTCTTGTCTCCCGGAATAGTGATGGTGGCACGGATCGGGCCGCAGTGATGGACAGTGAAAGTATGCATGAAAATTTCTAGGCTGCGCGTTCGGGGGGAGGGAGTGGAAGCGCATCGCGATGGTGCTTTGCCCTCTTCAAAAAATCGAGAAGCGAGTCGGGGTTTTCATCCCCGATCGCGGTGGCCATCGATTTCAAGAGTTTGGACATTTCCCGTAGGGCTGCGGCAACTTCCGGGCCGTTAGAGGTAAGGATTCCTGTCCAGAGCTCTGGGTTGCTTGCGGCAACGCGTGTGGCGTCACGGAAGCTGCCCCCAGCCAGTTGCTGGGATCCTTCCGGAAGCGTATCGATGACAAGATTTATCAGGGCGTAGGCTAGGGCGTGCGGCAGGTGGCTGAGTCGCGCAACCAGACGGTCGTGTTCGACAGGGCTCATTATCGTGACGGCACAACCAAGGTCCTGCCAGAATCCTCTTACCTTGCCGAGGGCACTTTGACCGCTTTCACGGGAAGGAGTGACAAGGCAGGAAGCCCCCTCAAACAGGTCTTCGCGTGCGGCTCCGAGCCCTGCCCGTTCGCTGCCGGCCATCGGGTGGGCGCCTATGTAATTTTCCCCCAGAATCGGGGTGAGTTGATCGACGATACAGGCTTTCACGCTTCCTGCATCCGTGATGACCGCCGTAGCCGAAAGTCCTGAAGCCATACTCCTCGCCAGCCCTTCCATGCTGCCGACCGGGGTGCAAAGCACGACGAGATCCGCTGCTTCAACGGCAGCCGCCGGGTCAGTGGAGACAGAATCGGCTAGACCTCTGCTGGTGAGTTCATTCAAGGCTTCTTCGTTGCGTGCCCAGGCCGAAATTTTAGTGCCTGGAGAGCGGCTTCGAAGAGCCATGGCAATCGAGCCGCCGATGAGCCCAGGACCTAAAATGGTGACGCGTCCGGCGGGAGCCGTATCGTTCTTGACTGCCGGAGTGCTCACGCGGAGCGGATCAGGGAACCAGAAAAACCTTTCCGGAGTAGGGATCCTTCACCTCGGAGCCAGGAGGGAAACCGCGGACATCCACATAACCGGCGGTTGGTGAGTGGGGGCTGGTCACAAAGCCGGGCTTTCCTGGGACGGGGGTTCCGTAAGGGAGATCGCGGGGGGCGGCCACGGGAACTGGAGTCGGAGTGGCAAAGGGATTGGCAGGGCTGGAGATCGCATTGGTCACCGCGCTGTTGGTGTCGGTTACACTCCCGTCAACGAGAGCAACTCCATTGGTCGAGGTTGAGGTGTTTATCTCTTGGGAATCGGTAACGGTGGCGGCACCATGCTTCTTCCTTGGAGCCGGCGTCTCGTTGTCAGCGCATCCCACCAAGATTAGGACTAGGATAAGGGGGAGTAAGCGAAGTGATCGTTTCATCATGGTGAAGTCCATAGGTGATCACTCATTTGTCCCGTGACTTCAATGTTTTTCAACCGGAATCAGGATTTTGACGGAGTGAACCGCTTATGACCAAAGTGTGAAGAAAGCGTCACATTGATAAATTCTGTTGCCAAAGTGACCCCGCATCACCATAGCTTGAAGTCGAAGTTCGATGATAGCGATTCAGGCAATGCAGGTTCCCCGCTGGTCGGGAGGACTGCTCCACGTATCCTCAGGTGAGGAGCTGGTGCATTCCAAGAAGTAGCCGTCAGCGTAACAGGAACCAACAAAAACAAGCAGTATGAAGTTATATATCGGGAATCTTCCCTTCTCAGCAACCGACGCTGACCTCCGCGAGGTTTTCGGCGCTCACGGCACTGTCACAGACGCAATCGTCATGATAGACCGCACGACCGGCCGCTCACGCGGATTCGGATTCATCACCATGAGCACCGACGACGAAGGTCGCGCGGCGATCACGGGACTCAGCGGCGCCGACATGGGTGGCCGCAATCTCACCGTCAATGAAGCCCGTCCGATGGAGGATCGTCCTCGCGGTGGTGGCGGAGGCGGCGGTGGATACGGTGGCGGCGGCGGCGGAGGCTACCGTGGTGGTGGCGGCGGCGGAGGTGGTGGCGGCTACCGTGGAGGCGGCGGCGGCGACCGTGGTGGTAGCGGCGGAGGCGGCTACCGTGGTGGTGGCGGCGGCGGTGGTGGCTACCGTGGTGGTGGCGATGACCGTGGCGGACGTCAGGACTACCGCTAAGTCTTCTAAAGTGTCACCCAGTCCCTGAATGGGGACTTTTTCAATCAAAGGCCCGGGAGGAAACTTCCGGGCCTTTTTTATCTGCCGATGGCTGCCCGGCTCTTGACGACTAAGGCTGGCCGCGCCTTTTATCCCTACTTATTGACAGCCTTTGCCGCCATAAGGATCCCAGCAGCCTTATGGAGGGTCTCCTCCCATTCTTTTTCCGGATCGGAGTCGGCTGTGATGCCCGCGCCAACATGAAAGGAGGCCTCTCCATCGCGGATCACAACCGTACGGATCGCTATGCTGAACTGGCTCTCCCCATTGTAGCCGAAGTAGCCGATGGCTCCCGTGAAAAGACCGCGCGGTGTCGGCTCCAGTTCACTGATAATCTCCAGGGCTCTTTTTTTTGGAGCTCCTGAAATCGATCCTCCCGGGAAGCAGGCTGCCACCGCAGCAACCTGCGAGACGCCCTCCCGAAGCTTGCCCTCGACAGTCGAGACGAGGTGGAAGACCTGCGCGTAGCGTTCCAGTTCGGCAATCCGGGATGTTGTCACACTGCCGTATTCGCAGATACTTCCCAGATCATTACGCTCCAGATCGGTAATCATGATCAGTTCCGCAAGTTCCTTGGGGGATGATTGAAGCTCCAAGGCCTCGCGTTCATCGGCTGGGATCGCATCACGTCGGGGTCTTGTTCCCTTGATCGGGCGGGTTGAGATTGTACGTCCGCTGATCTTGAGGAAGCATTCGGGGGAACTGGAGAGGACCGCCTCGTCTCCGAGTCGGAGGTAGGCTGAATGAGGAGCCGGGGATGCCTCGCGCAGCGCCAGATAGAGAGGCCAGGGATCAGCTCCAAACGGAGCGGAGAAACGATGAGAGAGGCAGACTTGGTAGATGTCTCCAGCGGCAATGAATTCGCGGGCCCGGGATACCATCCGAAGATAAGACTCCCTCCCCGTATCCGACTGGAAGTCCACGATCGGAAGTTGAGCGGGAGGGATCTGTATAGAGGTTGGCTCTCCAGAGTTTTCTTTCCTCACTGTTCCCTCGGATAGGATCTGCGGGGCATCGTAAAAACCGAAGCGAAAGGATCCGTCGAATCGGAAGTAACCGATGGCAGCTCCATCAGGTGCCCCGATTTTTCCGGGCGGCCGCTTTCTTGCCGCGAGCTCCCTTTCGATAAGGTTCCAGTCCGAGGCCTCTCCTACGAGGACCAAGTCTGGATTCGATGCCAGCAGGGACATCTCCTTCGAGCCCTCCAGCGAGCTATCCAGAGCGGAGTCCAGCCAGACAAAGCCGTTCCTAGTCCGGAGTTTCGTTGCAATCTCCGGAAGGCATGGTTTTTCATGCGAAGTTGCGGTGGAGGAAAGAGGCTGCGTCACGTTCATGCTCGGCACATCTTGCCATCACCTCGCATTTTTGGTTCTTTGACAAGAACTTGGCTCTCAAAGAGCTTTTCCCTTAATCCTATCTTCTTATGAAACACCGATTCCTTATCTGCGTATTGATCACCCTGGGAGGCACTGCCGCCTCAGCGCAAGATCAGGCAACAACGAGTGCTCCCTCCCTTTTTTCTCCAGCCCCCGTTGCCGCCCCGGCGTCCAATGCTCCCGCACCAGTCAATGCCGCCACCTCTGAAACAAATGCTCCTGTGCCGACTACCGTCGATCCGCTGGCCCCTGCGGCCAACTCCGGGGCCGGCTCCCCAGGGCAAAACCCTCCTCAGAGCGATCCCAACTCTCTGATCCCGCCTCCGATCGAGCCGTCACAACCCTCCCCGATTAATGCAGCCGGCAATGAGGAGAAACAGCGTCAGGATCAGAAGGCCAAGTATTATGCGGCCAAGGTGAAGGCCGACAAGGAGGAGACTCTTGCTTCCCTTCTCACCAAAAGCGATAAGGCAAAGAGCGACGAGACGAAGCGCGAAACCCTCCGTGAATACTACGACCTGCTCGCTAAGCGGATGAAGAAGATCGACCCCTCGATCTCCGATTGGATAGATACAATGCACGCAGCCTATCTTCGTCGCCTTCAGCAGATCCGCGTTGAGCCCAGTATTCCTACGGGTCTTCCGCCAGCGGTCAATGCAGCCTCCGGGGCCTCTCCTTCGCCGTCACCCTCAGACGCGTCGGTTCAGCACAGAAAGAAGAAAAAAGCGGACTCTAATAACAACTGACGACTAAGCTTGTTTTTTTAGCGGCCTCACGCAAAACCATGCAGGGGTTGATCCATCTCCTGCCACAGTTGTTCATCTGGGGTCTTCTGCTCCCCTTGCTGACGCTCTGCTTCGCACATTGCCTCATCAACATGAGGCTTCTGAGGAGGTTGAAGCCGACGCCCTCTGGGGAGATGGGGAAAATCAGGATTCAGGATATCTCCGTACTGGTGCCGGCTCGCAACGAGGAGCGTAGGATCCGCGACTGTCTTGCTTCACTGATTGCACAAGAGCCCCCGGTCCGGGAGATCATCCTGCTCGACGACCGCTCCACGGATCAGACTGCCGCGATTGCCCGGGAACTTGGATTTAGGGAAGAACGGGGAAGCCGACTCAGATTGCTTTGTGGTGAGGAATTGCCCGAGGAGTGGGTTGGGAAAAACTGGGCCTGTCATCAGCTTTCGCAGGCCGCGTCCTTAGAGAGCGGGCATCTTCTCTTCACCGATGCAGACACGACACATTCCCCTGTATGCGTTCGGACGGCGCTTGCCCACGCCGTTTCCACAAGGGCCGATCTTCTTTCTCTCTGGCCGGATCAGATCACGGGCACTTGGTCGGAGAAACTGGTGATTCCCCTCGGGTACCTGCTCTTCATGGCCTTTCACCCTTTTCCCATCCTGACCTGGCTGCAGGCCAATCCTGGTCGTGTCGCGCGATGGGGCCTCTCTAGGAAATGCCTCGCCTCCATGGGGGCGGCGAACGGGCAGTTCCTGCTGTTCCGGCGGGATTCTTACCGGCAACTCGGCGGCCATGAGGCGCTGAGGGATCATCTGGTAGAGGATATCGCCTTCGGCCGCAGGGTCGCGGCCCGCACGGGCGAGGGAATGCGCCTAGTGAATGCCGATGGTATCGATCTTCTCAGATGTAGGATGTATTCTGGCTTCTCGGAACTATGGGAAGGTTTTTCCAAGAATCTCAGGCCTGTCTTTGAGGAATCTCATGTCGGTTTTGCTCTTTTCGGAGTGGTGATTTTCAGTCTTTTTCTGCTCCCATTCCTGCTGCTTCCCTTGCGTGGGTCTTTGCTCTCCGCGGCTTGGATAGCCGTGATCCTGATCATGGGAATGCGATTTATGATCACCATGCGATTTCAGACTTCATGGCTCGGCATCATTGCCCATCCCTTCGCGGTGATCCTCGCTCTGCTAATCGCACTGAATAGCTGGAGGCTCTGCCACGGTACTGGCGTGAGTTGGAAGGGACGCAACTATTCCGGGAAAACACGTTCCTCTTTTAACTGAGGCCCTATTATTCTTCCCATCGAGCGCATGAAAAAATCCGAGCGCATGGAGTCCTTTGTTCAGGGATTGGAGGCGAGCCGGGAATCCGAATTCTTCGATGCCTGCTATCTTGGCTATTTTGAGTGTTTCAACACTCAGCGCTACTATGAGGCTCATGATGTGCTGGAGCATCTCTGGTTGAAGGATGGCCGGGATGCACCCGATTACGCCTTCTACAAGGGACTCATTCAACTTGCCGGAGGATTTGTTCATCTCCGCCTCCAGCGCCTGCACCCAGACCATCCGAAGCATGGCCAACGGTTGCATCCCGCACGCAGACTTTTCCTCCTTGCTGAAGCGAACCTTATTTCTTATGGCCCCTGGCATCAGGGGCTAGATCTTGTGCAGGTGCTTTCTCTCTGCGGGCAGATGATCAGGTGTTTGGAGCAATCCGAGTTCACCGAAAACCCATGGACTCCCGACTTCTCTCCAGTGCTGCCGAATCCCGTTGTCAGAAAAGGCTCCGATTGAGCACAACTTGAGGCTAATTTTCTTAACGTGTTCCGTTCCTATCACGCCCGCATCAAGAATCCGCGTCTCGCTCTGGCCGCCGGGATCGCCTTGGCGGTGCTCCTCCAACTCTGCGGGGGATGGATCGATCCCTACACGACGCAGGTGATCCTCTTTGCCGCGATCAATGTGATCCTGGCAGTCAGCCTGAATCTGGTGATGGGTGAGACGGGCCAGTTCTCCCTCTGTCATGCCGCCTTCATGGCGGTCGGTGCCTACACCTCGGCGCTGCTGACCGGCAAGGCGCTGCCGGCATTGCTTCCCCATCTCTCGTGGACGGGCACTTCTTGGGCCTCGCAGTTGACCTTCCTTCCCGTGCTGATTATCGCAGGTCTGATTGCGGCCTTTGCGGGTCTGATCGTGGGTGGGCCATCGCTTCGTCTGAGGGGAGACTATCTGGCGATGGTCACGCTGGGCTTCGGCGAGATTATCCGGGTCCTACTCCAGAACACTAATGCCGTTGGAGGGGCGCGCGGCATGGAGGGGATTCTGCCAGCGACGAATCTCTTCTGGGCGATTGGGTTTGCCGCGGTGACCCTCTACTCGATGATCGCCTTGGTTCGATCGACCTACGGCCGTGGATTTCAGGCAGTACGTGACGACGAAATCGCCGCTGCGGCGATGGGGATCAATACGACGCGCTTCAAGGTCACAGCCTTCGTGATAGGAGCCTTCTTTGCCGGGGTAGCCGGCGCTCTCTATGCCCATGCTGTCGAGTTTATCAGTCCTGAGGGGTTCAACTTTCTCCGCTCCTTCGAGATCATCGTCATGGTCATTCTGGGCGGTCTTGGCAGGCCGGTGGGGGTTGCTGTTGCGGCCATCCTGATCACACTGCTCAACGAGTGGTTGCGCGATCTTTCCCAGTACCGGATGGTCGTCTACGCGCTTATTATCATCCTTTTCATGATCTTTCGCCCGACAGAATCCCTAGGTCCTTTTTTCCGCAGATTTCTGCCTAAGCTGCCTAAGCTTCCTATGGGAAGAACTGGAACCAAGCCCGATAACGCCTCATGAGTGCTGGAGATTCTCTGCTTGAGGTTCGGAACTGCTCCCTCCGCTTCGGAGGTATCGCTGCTCTTACTGATGTCTCGATCAAGATTGAGGCTGGCGAGTTGCTGGGATTGATCGGCCCGAACGGAGCCGGCAAAACCTCGCTATTCAATATCCTGACCGGTGTTTACAGGCCGACCAAGGGTGAGATTCTCTTCGAGGGGGAGCATGTCGCGGGATTGCCGTCGCATGAAATCAACACGCTCGGCATGGCGCGAACGTTCCAGAACATCCGTCTCTTCGGCTCACTTGATGTGGGAATGAATGTCCGGACCTCGTTTATCGCCCGGTTGCGCCATGGCCTTATCAATACCGTGCGCCGAGGGAGATCATTCCGCAGTGAGGAGGAAGAGATCCAAGAGGAGGGACACCGACTGCTTTCCTATTTCGGACTCGAGCACGCGGCGCTCCATCCGAGCCGTAGCCTTTCCTACGGGGACCAGCGTCGTCTGGAGATTGTGCGGGCTCTTGCAACCAAGCCTCGTCTACTGCTGCTGGATGAACCCGCTGCGGGAATGAATCCAACCGAGAAGGAGGAACTAAAACGTCTGATCGCCCGCGTGCGTGATGAATTCGGTACGGCGGTGCTGCTTGTCGAGCATGATATGAAGGTCGTCATGGGCATCTGTGAGCGCCTCTATGTGCTGGATCAGGGGAAAGTGCTCGCTTCGGGAACACCCGAGGAGATTCGCGCCAATCCCAAGGTAATTACGGCCTATCTCGGGGAAGATCACGGGGAGGTTGTTGGATGATCCTTAATTCTCTTCATCCGATGCTGGAACTCTCCGGACTGGAGGTATGCTACGGCGGGATTCGTGCGCTAAATGGCCTCTCACTGAAAGTTCCCAAGGGCAGCATCGTCACCCTGATCGGAGCCAATGGCGCCGGTAAATCAACAACGCTTCGTACGATTTCGGGACTTGTTCCCTCCTCTGCGGGATCGATCAAATTCGATGGACGGGAGATCGCCGGATGGCCTGCTCACAGGATTGTCGCCGACGGACTCGCTCATGTCCCTGAGGGGCGGTTGGTTTTTCCCGATCTGTCGGTGAAGGAAAACCTGATGATGGGGGCTTATCTCCGGCGGGATCGCAAGGAGATCGGTGCCGACCTGGAATGGGTCGGTGAATTTTTTCCACGGCTCAAGGAACGCATCACCCAGCGGGCAGGCACACTCAGCGGTGGGGAGCAGCAGATGCTCGCGATCGGACGCGCCCTCATGGGAAGGCCTCGCTGTCTCATGCTCGACGAGCCCTCGCTGGGGATAGCGCCCCTGCTCGTGGAAACCATCTTCGAGCGCTTGGTCTCCCTGAACAAGGAGAGGGGTATGACGATACTGCTTGTTGAGCAGAATGCCTCGCTCGCCTTGAAAATCAGCAATTATGCCTATGTCCTAGAGACCGGTCACATCCATCTGGAGGGTCCCTCCGCCGAGATCAAGAGCCGCCCCGAGATTCAGGCTGCCTATTTGGGGCACTGACAGCTCGCAGGCATCAAAGGGGATCAAGAGGCTGTTTTTGTATCCCCTTCACCCTCTTCTTCACCGTGAATCTCTCTTTTGAGTCCTTGCTCTTGAGGGCACTCCTAGGTTACCAAGAGTAGCTATGGTTTTTTCAGCAACAGCCCTTTTAATCCTTGATGCCGCCTCCACCGCTGGAGCTCCGGCCCCTAATCCCATCACCCAGTTCGCGCCGCTGATCTTTATCGGCGTCATCTTCTACTTCCTTCTGATTCGTCCCCAGCAGAAGCAGCGTAAGGAGCAGCAGAAGCTTATCGCATCGATCAAGACGGGAGACAAGGTGGTAACCAGCTCGGGAATCCACGGTATGATCTCTAACGTGAAAGAGCGCACTGTCCTGCTGAAGGTCGCCGACAACGTGAAGATCGAGATCGACAAGGCTGCCGTTGCCACTGTTCTGGACCGCTCCTCCGAGGAAACCACGGAGACTCCGGCATCCTAATAATTTCCCCAATTCTCCGCGATCTTCGCTGACAGCACCCAAGACAACCTGACGTCCTGACGCCCCAACCTCCCCACGCTAGATGACGCCACTGCTCACCTTTTTCTTTGGACTTCTGATTCTAGGTCTCTTTGCCTGGTACTTTTCCGCAGAGAGTGACGGCAAGAAGCGCTGGCTAGGTGCCATCCTGACGATCCTACTTCTGCTCTTCTGCCTCGATTCGGCGACTCCACCTGCCAAGAAGATTCATCTCGGGCTCGACCTGCGCGGCGGCACCTCCTTTCTCCTGCAGTTAGTTCCGCAGAATGACCAGCCGATCACGGCCGATATGCTTCAACAGGCAGTCGAAGTGATCCGCAAGCGTGTCGACAAGTTCGGTGTCAGCGAGCCTGTGATTGCTCCGCAGGGTTCCAGCAGGATCCTTGTGCAGATTCCAGGCCTCGACCCCGAGCAGATTCAGTCCACCAAGGAGCAGCTCCAGCAGGTGGCGAAGCTCGAGTTTGCAGAAGTCCATCCCAATTCCGCCGCCCTCATCGCTCAAATCGATAAGGGTGAGGCGATCCTGCCGCCAGGATTCCTTATCAAGGAGCACGCCCAGAACTACCAGGGCAAGGAGATCACCGAGCGCTTGCTCGTGAAGAAAGAGGCTGACCTGACGGGCGAGCATGTGACCAAAGCTTTTGCTTTCTTTGATCAACAGGGTTACGGGGTCACGCTCAATCTCGACGGCGAGGGCGCCAAGACCTTCTTCGAACTGACTCAGCAACTGGCTCCTCATCAAGGACGGCTTGCCATCCTGCTGGATGGTAAGATCCAGAGTGCCCCTTCAGTGAAGAGTCCGATTGCCGGAGGTCAGGCTCAGATCACTGGAAATTTCAAGGAGAAGGAGGCCCGCGAGCTAGCCAGTGTCCTGGAGAACCCTCTCCGCACCCCAGTGACGATCGAGGAGACGCGCAGTGTCTCCCCTACGCTTGGACAGGACTCGATCCGCAGCGGCATTGTCTCGGGTATTGGGGGCCTCGCCCTTGTGATGCTCTTCGTTCTCTTCTACTATCGACTTGCCGGATCCGTGGCTCTGATCGGGCTCTGGATCAACATCATCCTGCTCTTCGGAATGATGGCGATGTTCCATTTCGTCCTGACCCTGCCTGGCATCGCCGGCATTATCCTGACGATCGGCCTCGCCGTGGATGCCAACGTGCTGCTGTATGAGCGCTTGCGCGAGGAACTCGGCGCCGGCAAATCGCTCGGAGCGGCCCTCGACGGAGCCTACAACAAGGCCTTCAGCGCCATCTTCGACGCAAATGCTACAACGCTCATCACGGCAGGCATCCTCTTCTGGCAGGCCTCCGGACCTGTACGCGGCTTCTCCGTCACACTGATGCTCGGCATCGTTGCCTCGCTCTTCTCGGCGATCCTCTTCACACGCACCGCGTTCCGTTGGATGATGAAGTATGCTGGGTTGAAGCGCCTCACGATGGCCAACCTGGCGCCGAGCCATCAGTTCAACTTCCTGGGCAAGCGGGTAATCGCTGTTTTCATCTCCGTCATCCTGATCGGTGGATCAATTGCCTTCTTTGCGGTGCGCGGGGCCAATAACTTCGGCATCGATTTCCGAGGAGGCGATCTCCTTGTCATCGACTCCAAACCGGCCCTGAAAGTAAACGAGGTTCGCGCTGCGCTTGAGTCGCTTCACCTCACCGAGGAGACGATCCAGATGGAACAGGCTGGGACCCAGCAGATGATTGCCATTCGGAGCGCTGAGGACACCTCCGGCAAGATTTTCGAGAAGCTGAAGGTGACCTTCACTGACCATAAACTCGTTGCCGCCCAGCAGGAAAAAGTTGGCGCCCAGATCGGTCTCGAATTTGCCAAAAAGGCACTCCTCGCACTCGGCCTCGGTATGGTCGGCATTCTGATTTACGTGACGCTTCGCTTCGAGTTTTCCTTCGCCGTCGGCGCACTGGTGGCTCTACTCCACGATGTGATTATCACGGTTGGCGTCTTCTCCCTCACCGGTGGCGAACTCTCGCTTGTGATGGTGGGTGCGATCCTGACGATCGCCGGTTATTCGATCAACGACACGATCGTCGTCTATGACCGTATCCGTGAGGGGCTCCGCAACCGCACGGGCGGTAGCGTCGAGGCCCTGATGAACCGCAGCATCAACGAGACCCTCGGCCGCACGATCTTGACAGGCGGCATGACGCTGCTCTCTGTTGCGACCCTTTTCTTCTTCGGTGGAGCTGTGCTCAAGGATTTCGCCTTCGCGATCTTGATCGGGATCCTGGTCGGAACGTACTCCTCGGTCTTCGTGGCCTCGCCGATCGTCCTCTGGTGCTCCAAGCTTGGGGCCAAGAAAGCCGCCGCCGGCAAGTGATGTTCCTCCTGCAGCCGTTTTAACCTTTATCCTTTAGCTTTCACCCTTTCCCTATGTCCCTGCTCGTCCTTGGTTCCATCGCCCTCGATACCGTCAAAACACCGCTCGAGGAACGCGCTGATATACTCGGCGGTTCCGCCTCCTATGCAGCCGTGGCAGCCAGTTTCTTTTCCCCGGTGAATCTTGTGGGAATTGTCGGCGATGATTTTCCGAAGGAAGACATCGGGTTTTTCAAGAGTCGGAACATTGATCTCACGGGGCTTCAGGTTGTTCCCGGAAAGACCTTTCGCTGGTCGGGGGAATACATGTGGGACATGAATCAGCGCGAGACTCGCTCGGTCGAGCTGAATGTCTTCGAGAACTTCACCCCCGACCTGCCCGAGTCATACCGTTCGGCCCGGATGGTCCTGCTGGGCAATATCGCCCCGGCACTCCAACACCATGTGCTCGATCAGTTAATCCGTCCCCATTTCGTCATCGCTGACACGATGGATCTCTGGATCAACATTGCAAAGGAGGAGTTGGTGCGCCTGATCGCTAGAGTCGACATGCTGATCCTTAATGATGGCGAAGCGCGTGAACTGACCGGTGAGACCAGCCTGATCAAGGCGGGTCGCCGTATCCGCGAAATGGGCCCTTCCATTGTGGCCATCAAGAAGGGAGAGCATGGTTGCCTGCTCTTCGGCAATGGTCAGTTCTTCAGCTGCCCCGCCTATCCCCTTGAGGATATTCATGATCCGACGGGTGCCGGGGATTGTTTTGCCGGTGGTCTGGCTGGTTATCTGGCCAGCCGCCATCTCAGTGATGACGATCTGAGCGAGAAAAAAGACATCCCGTTCGAGTATCTTCGCCAGGCTGTCGTGGAAGGAAGCGTGCTTGCGAGTTTTAATGTCCAGTCCTTCAGCATGGATCGACTGAGGACGGTAACGAAGGCCGAGATCGCCGAGCGCTACGAAATCTTCCGTACGCTGAGTCGGTTCGAAGCCATCTGATCCATCCCTGTCGACGCGTGTTGGTGCGGATGACCTTGTCGTCTCGCTGATTGGGACTCATGCTGGGAATGATGAACAAGAGCATTTCCCCCTGCGCTTCCGCTTCTGTCCCAGCCTCGGCCTCCATGCTTCTCTCTCCAGCGGACCTCTATCCGCTACTGGAATGCCGCCATTGCGATCCCCATCGTATTCTCGGCGTTCGCAAGATCAAGGCGGGTGAGGGTGAGGGGGGAAGCATTGCCCGTGTGTTTTATCCGGGAGCTTCCAGTATTACGCTGAGTTTTTCCAATGGGGAGAAGCTCGCTCTCACAAAGGTTCATGCGGAGGGGCTGTTCGAGGGACAGACAACTCAAACCCTTTTGCACGGAGGGGCTGATTACACCCTTGAGGTGACCTTGGCAGACGGCTCGGCACTCAGTTCCAGCGATGCGTATGCGTTTGCCCCGACGCTTGGAGAGCTGGATCTCTATCTGCTTGGGCAGGGGGAACATCTGGAGGCCTACAAAGTCCTTGGAGCTCATCCTCGAATAATAGATGGCATCGATGGAACTTCCTTCGCCGTCTGGGCCCCCAATGCGCAGCGGATCAGCGTCGTCGGGGATTTCAATGCCTGGGATGGTCGCCGCCACATGATGAGGCGTCTTGGGGGATCCGGTGTCTGGGAGATTTTCATTCCCGGAGTTGCCGAGGGAGAGCATTACAAATTTGAGATTCGCGGCCCGCATGGGGATATCTTTCTGAAGACGGATCCCTATGGATTCTTCGCCCAGCATGATCTTCGCACGGCATGCATGGTGACTGATCTTGAGCGCTATTCATGGAGGGATCAAAGCTGGATGGAGCAGAGGGCCCGGAGGAATGCCTATGCGGAGCCGATGTCGGTCTATGAAGTCCATCTCGGATCATGGCGGAGGCGTCCCGAGGAGCAGGATCGCCCTCTGAGCTATCTGGAGCTTTCCGTGGAGCTTGTTGCCTATGTGAAGGAGATGGGCTTCACCCATGTGGAACTGCTGCCAGTCATGGAGCATCCGTTCGACGGATCGTGGGGCTACCAGGTGGTCAACTTCTTTGCCCCGAGCAGCCGGTTCGGATCGCCGGATGAGTTTCGTCATCTTATCGATGCGCTCCATCAGGCGGGTATCGGGGTTATCCTCGACTGGGTGCCCGGGCACTTTCCTAAGGATGCGCATGGTCTCGCCCGATTCGACGGCACGGCACTCTATGAGCACGAGGATCCTCGTCTCGGTGAGCACCGCGACTGGGGGACTCTGATCTTCAACTACGGTCGCAACGAAGTCCGGAATTTCCTGATCTCCAATGCCCTCTTCTGGCTCGACCAGTACCATATAGACGGTCTTCGCGTGGATGCCGTGGCCTCCATGCTTTACCTCGACTACTCGCGCAAGTCTGGGGAGTGGGTCCCGAACCGCTTCGGAGGTCGGGAGAATCTCGAGGCGATCGAGTTTCTGAAGGCCTTCAACACCGCCTGCTATGCACGCCATCCCGGCGTCATGACGATTGCCGAGGAGTCGACGGCATGGCCCGGAGTTTCCAAGCCCGTCTACGAGGGAGGCCTCGGTTTCGGATTTAAGTGGAACATGGGTTGGATGAATGATTCGCTCCGCTACATCGCCCGTCCGCCAATCCACCGGAAGCATCATCAGGGTGAGATCACCTTCTCGATGCTCTATGCCTACCATGAACACTTCATGCTGGTGCTGAGCCATGACGAAGTGGTGCATGGAAAGGGGTCCCTGCTCAATAAAATGCCCGGGGATGACTGGCAGAAGGCGGCGAACCTGCGGATGTTCCTGAGCTGGATGTGGACTCATCCCGGAAAAAAACTTCTCTTCCAAGGCTGCGAGATCGCCCAGTGGCGCGAGTGGGATCACGACCAAAGCATCGACTGGCACCTGCTGGAGCATCAGCCCCATTCCGGAATGCAGCGCCTGGTGAAGCGCCTGAATGAGATGTATCGAAGCGAACCGGCTCTAGCGCTGCTCGATGACCGCCCAGAGGGATTCGAGTGGGTCGACTTCCATGATGCGGAGAACACAGTCTGGTCCTTCCTCCGCAAGGCCCCCGTGGGTGCCGGGAAGGATCTGCTGGTCGTGGTCAACGCCACTCCGGTCGTCCGTCATGGATATCGGCTCGGGGTCCCTGTGACGGGAACCTACGAACTGATCCTCAATTCCGACGCCAAGGAATTCGGAGGTAGCGGATGTGCGTCTACTGCTCACATTGAATCCTGCGGGCTGGAGGCACACGGCCGGACTCATTCCATCGAGCTCGATCTTCCCCCGCTAGCCGTCTTGATTCTGAAAGTTCCCTAATGCCTGACTGGGCCCTAATAGCTCCGACTGCTGGCCCCCAATTCCCAAGAGTGGAAGAGTTAAAGACAAACCTGCACTTGACGAATCGGACTGGGAGATAGATGTTTCCACAGTTGGAATTCCCACCAAAATAAAATTCAATCACAAACCCATGAAAACCCTCAAAACCCTACGCCGCAAATTTGCCGCATTCACCCTCATTGAGCTTCTTGTTGTCATCTCGATCATCGCGGTGCTCGCCTCCCTTGCGCTTCCTGCCATCACCGGTGCGCTTGTGAAAGGTCAGATCACCCAGACCACGAGTAACTACCGACAGATCTATATTCTGACCCAGAGCGCTTCGCTTGATGCCCAGCAAAGCGGGCTGACCAATTTTGGGTTCCCAGGTGACATCGGCGGTGTGGCAAATTGGTCAAACGGATTGGTTAACGGTGGCTACATTTCTAACAATGCACTTAGCAACCTGCTGAGCGTTAAGGGTACTACAGCAAATTCCGCAGTATTCAACGTTGGCAGCTCAGGAAATAGTTTGAATGTGTTTATTGCAACCGCGAATGTCTCCAATGGAACCGTACAAAATGTACTTCCATACAATCTAAAGGGTGCAGCTTTGGTAACCGTTGGCGGGTCTGCCAACTCAATTATCGGGACAAACGTCAATACGAACAACTACGTCTTCGGAACGAACTAAAACCGGAACTTTTCTCAATGAGGGGCTTCCGAAAACGGAAGCCCCTTTTTTTGTCTCTCGACACCGCCGTCACCCTTCGGTGACATTCCCTAACTGCCATGGCCTCGAAATCCCCATCCAAGAAAACCAAACCCTCCAAAGCTGCTACCTCCAATGAGCGTGGAGTTGTCATGAATGGGGCTGAGATTCTGGTCGCCTCTCTTGAGCGCGAGGGAGTGGATTTTGTCTTTGCTTATCCGGGCGGCTGTTCGATGCCGATCCATCAGGCTCTGACCAAGTCAAAGAAGATCCGTACCATCCTGCCCCGCCATGAGCAGGGAGGTGGATTCGCTGCGGAGGGATATGCCCGCGTGACCGGCAAGGCCGGGGTCTGTATGGCGACTTCTGGTCCTGGTGCCACCAATCTCGTGACCTGCATCGCTGATGCCTACATGGATTCCGTGCCGCTCGTGGCGATCACCGGACAGGTACCGCAGGAGATGATCGGTCGCGGTGCCTTTCAGGAGACCGATTTCTTTGGGATGACACTCCCCGTGGTGAAGCACAGCTATCTTGTCTGGGATATCAACGACATTCCCCGGATCATCAAGGAGGCATTCCATATCGCCCAGAGTGGACGTCCAGGGCCCGTGCTGGTTGATATTCCGAAGAACATCCAGAATCAGACTGCCCATCCGATCTTCCCGAAGACTATCAGCCTGCGCGGCTACAATCCCGTGCGACGCGCGGATGATCTGGCCCTTCAAGAGATGCTGGGCCTGATTGCCTCGGCCAAGAGGCCGATGATCTATTGCGGTGGCGGCGTGATCACTGCGGAGGCTTCTAAGGAGCTGGCCGAGTTTGCCGAACGCTCCCAGATTCCCGTAGCCACGACCCTGATGGGAATAGGTTGCTTCCCCGAGACCCATCCGCTTTCGCTCAAGTGGCTTGGGATGCACGGCACGGTCTATGCCAACAATGCAGTCAACGAAGCCGATCTCCTGCTGGCCATCGGCGTCCGCTTCGACGACCGCGTGACCGGCAAGGTAGAGAAATTCTGCGAGCACGGCACGATCGTCCACATCGACATTGATAACTCTGAGATTAACAAGAACCGAGCTGTGAAGCTCCCGATCCTTGGTGACGTGAAGGATGCCCTTGCGCGCCTTAACAAGGAACTCGACCGTGCAGGCAGCAAGCCGGTGAAGAAAGATCACACCCGCTTCCCAGCTTGGTACAAGCAGATCGCCAAGTGGAAGAAGGATCATCCTCTCCGCTACAAGGATACGCCTGATGCCATACAGCCACAGCATGTGATCGAACTCCTAATGGAACTCACCAAGGGGGATGCCATTATCACCACTGGAGTCGGCCAGCACCAGATGTGGGCCGCCCAGTACTATAACTTCACCGAACCCCGGACGCTTGTGACCTCTGCCGGACTTGGATCGATGGGTTTCGGCTATCCCGCCGCTCTGGGTGCGAAGCTGGGACGTCCTGACAAGCAGGTCATTGATATCGATGGCGATGGATCTTTCCTGATGAATGTTCAGGAACTGGCCACGGCGCATATCGATGGAATCGCCTCCAAGGTGATCATTCTCAATAACCAGCATCTTGGCATGGTAGTGCAGTGGGAAGATCGTTTCTACGATAGCAACCGCGGACACACTTTCCTGGGTGATCCGAAGGATCTGAAGCGGATCTATCCCGACTACCTCGGAATCTGCAAAGGCTTTGGCGTGCCGGCCGAGCGCGTACTGCACAAGAAAGACCTGCGGGCAGCCCTTCAGCGGATGCTGGACTCCAAGGAGACTTATGTCCTGGATGTCATGACTCCCTACACGGAGCACGTGCTCCCGATGATCCCCTCGGGTAAGACCTACAAGGATATCATTACGGAGTAGGCACTGCAAACGCAGTGCCTATGAAGGATGAAACTTGAGACCTGAGACCTGAAATAGGATCAGTCGAAAAGGACTTGAATCTTGAAGTGCTGGACTGTTGGGAGAGATGGAATTGAATAACTGCAACCTGCACGTAAGGAGGCGAGGCTGATAAAAGTCCTTCAGGTTTCAAGTTTCAGGTTTCATCCTTCTCCTCCATGCCCTCCTTCGCCCGCATCCTGATCGACCGGTCCGAGGGCAGGAAACTGGATTACTCGGTTCCTACGGCGTTGCTAGATCAGGTCACGATCGGTTCACGCGTGATCGTGATGGTGCGCAACCGACGCGCAGTGGGGACTGTACTTGAATTGCTGGATCATTCCGTTGTTCCGGGCATCAGACCGCTTGAGGCACTGGTTGGCGAAGAGACAAGTCTTCCGCCTGTCATGATGCGTCTGGCCAACTGGATGGCCGATTATTACTGTGCGCCAATAGCCGCGGTCATGCGCTCCATGCTTCCCCCCATGATGAGGGGCGAGACCATCGCTGGTAGGAAAGTCCGGATGGTTTCACTAGTCCGACGGATCGAGGTCGAAGAGTTGCAACGGATTGAAAAGAGCGCTCCCAAACAAGGTGCAATCCTCAAGCATTTCGAGAAGTTTCCTGATCCGATTGCCTCGCAGGAATTGTTGAGTCGATGTGCAGCTTCTGAGTCCTCGCTTAAAGCGCTTGTTGAGGCTGGATTGATTCGTATTGTCCTTGAGCGCAGGATGGGTGGGCAATTCGAAGCGGAGGAAATCCTTCCGGGGAAAATTCCAAAACTCAATGCGGATCAACAGGTGGTCGTCGGGACCCTGGAGCATGCACTTAATGATCTTGAAACAAGCGCAACGGCTCCCTCTCCCTATCTGCTGCATGGAGTCACAGGTAGCGGAAAAACGGAAGTTTATCTCCGGGCTCTGGCTCGCACCCTTGAGTCAGGCAAGAGCGGCCTCGTACTTGTACCCGAGATCGCCCTGACGCCCCAGACCGTGGAGCGTTTTCGATCTCGCTTTGATCACGCAGGCAAAGAGGGGGCCGGAGTAGCTGTTCTGCACAGTCATTTGACTGATGCCGAGCGACGCGAGGAGTGGATGCGTCTTCAGCGAGGCGACGCCCGGATCGCCATCGGTGCTCGCAGCGCTGTCTTCGCTCCACTGCGGAATCTGGGGATCATCATCGTGGATGAAGAACACGAAAATACCTACAAGCAGGAGGAAACACCGCGATATCATGCCCGGGATGTAGCTGTCATGAGGGGGCGGCTTGAGGGGGCTCTCGTGATTCTGGGAAGCGCCACACCATCCGTGGAGAGCTTCCAGAATGTCCAATGCGGTAAGTATAACCTTCTGGAACTTCCACGCCGTGCCGATGATCAACTCATGCCTCTGATCAGGGTGGTGGATTTGCGACTCCAGGGAAAACGCGCTAAATCGGAGGGAGGGCTCTCTGCGCCCTTACAAATGGCAATGACCAAGCGTCTGGAGGCCGGCCAGCAAACCATCCTTTTCCTTAACAGGCGCGGTTACTCGACCTCCCTGCTCTGCCAGCAGTGCGGGCATGTCTGCCGCTGTCCAAATTGCAGCCTCTCCCTAACCCTGCATCGCGCGGATAACCGCCTTGCCTGTCATCTCTGCGGCCATGGAGCAAAGCCTCCTGAGCGCTGTCCCGAATGCAAGGATCCAGGCATTCAGCATTCCGGCCTCGGCACCCAACGGGTCGAGGAGACAATCAGGCGACTTTTTCCGAAGGCACGTCTCGCGCGGATGGATGCCGACACCATGTCCCGTCGAGGTTCCTATGCCGAAGTGCTGGGAAAATTCCGATCCCGTCAGATCGATATCCTGCTGGGCACACAGATGATCGCCAAGGGGCTCGATTTCCCGAACGTCACCCTTGTTGGCATCATCAATGCCGACATAGGCCTTCACTCGCCCGATTTCCGCGCCGGGGAACGGACCTTTCAACTCCTGACTCAAGTCGCGGGTCGTGCCGGTCGCGGCGAGACCGAGGGGGAGGTGATCGTCCAGACCTTCTCGCCGGCCAGTCCCTCCATCCAGCATGCCCGGCATCACGATTACGCCGGTTTTTTCGAGCAGGAGATCTCCTTCCGGGAGGCGTTCCGACACCCGCCTTTCACACGCATGGTTCTGGTTCAGATTCGCGGTGTTTCACTCGAAAAAACAACCCGGTCTGCTGGCCATATCGCCGCAATTTTTCGCAAGAAAGCCCCTGCTTCAGTCGAGGTGTCCGAGGCGTTCCCTGCCCCCCTGGAAAGGTCTCATGGGCAATATCGGTTCCATGTAACGCTCAAGTCGAAATCAGGCATCATACTGGCCAGACTTGTCCGTGAAGTTTCCTTGAATTTGAAACTTCCCGAGGGGGTCATCATGACTATTGATGTCGATCCCTACTCGTTGATGTAGGCACTCTCTTCCCCTGCTTTACAAGAGGCTCTGCAATCCAGAAGGTTGAGTGATGAGCAATCCGGAGCCAACGATCATTCCCCGTCTAAGGAGGGGGGAAGTCATGGATCGCCGCACCTTCCGAGGTAAGCTGGACCATCTGTTACGGTACATAGCCGCCTCGTTTTTTGGCCTCCTCTTTTTCGGCCTCCTTCTTGGAATTCCCATCCTCCTGGTAATAACCTCCACGTATGGCCTTGGAGATGCCGTGCGGGAGAAGGCGGAAGGACTGCTTGGCGGAAAATTCTACAGGGTCAGTATCGGACGTGTTCTTTTTAGTCCGACACGCGGCTTTGTTCTGGATCGGTTACAGATGCACGACCTGACACCAGCCCATCGTTTGATCGTTTCCGCCAACAGGATTGCCGTCTCTATGAACATGGATTCGCTCTTGCGGCGTAGCCCGCGCCTTGAGCGGATTTTTCTCCGCGATGCCACCCTTGATATCCCCTTGGGGCCTTCCGAGCAGCCGCGTCTAAGGCTCGATCATGTCCGCGGCCTGATTATCTGCCCTCCGTCTCAGTTTCGATTGAGTTCGGCTACCTTTGAGATTGCCGGGATCAAGGTCAACGTTTCCGGATCCTTCCTGAATCCGCAAAAGTTCTCACCCAAACCGGTCTCCTCAGAAGGACCGGGGAAAACGGCCCAGACCATCGATGCGATTCAACGCGAGTTGCGGTCCGTTCATTGGAGTGAAGGGAAGCCCGTGCTCACTATTCAGGCAGGGGGTGATCTCGGTGATTCCGAGAGCCTTAGGGTAGACCTGGCTGAGCTGCAGACAGGGCCCGGAGAATGGCACGGGATAACTTTCCGGCGGATCGGAATGGCGCTTCATTATCAGGATAGCAAGTTGACCTTGGATCGGCTTGTGACAGATGACGGGGCTGGGATCTTTCATGCTGCAGGAAAGGCAGATTTCCATGACAAGAACTCGTCTTTGGAATTTTCTGGAACATTTAGGGGAAGCGTGGTCCCGGCACTGCTCCTGTCTTCGAAAAAGGCGGCGGACTTGACCTGTCGGGACCCGGTCCACCTCGAAGGGAATTTCTCTGCGGATTGGCTCTCGGGAAAACCCTCCTTCGGCGGTATAGCTCGATTCAATACAGGGCATTTCGGTTATCGCGGAGTGATGTTCGACACGCTCTCTGCGGGAGTAGCGCTCCGGGAGGGTAAGTTTCTTGTCCGGGACCTCCACGCGTCCGGGGAACCCGGAGCAATCGACGCCGATCTCATGATTGCTCCCGGTGACAACAGGCTACGTCTCAAGGCATCTCTCTTCCCTTCAAAGCTTGCTCCGATGACAGCAGGGAAAACCCGCGAGGCCTTCGAGTCGATGGATTTCAAGGAGCCCCTGCAGATCAGCTTCGAGGGAGGAGCCCCTATCCTTGATCCTCTGCAGCTTCAGGGAAATGGAAGCCTTGATCTGGGAAAGGCAGCTATGAGGGGAGCCTGGGTCGACGGGCTGAGTTCGAAATTCCGTGTGACCAACGGTGCCGTCACCTTTCGGGATATCCTGGTGAGGATGGGTGAGGGATCCGGACGCGGTGAGTTCGTCTATGATTACAAGAACTGGGAAGGGCTCTTTCCGAAGGTGCAGTCCACGCTTGATCCCGTCAAAATGATGACCTGGATCGATCCACGTATTGCCCAGTCGCTTAAGAATTACCGCTTTGTCAAATCCCCCAATGTCCAACTCACGGGAAAAGTGGGGCTTCGTGATCCCGAAAAAAACGACCTGCGCATTCAACTCAATGCGACCGCGGGATTGGTATACACACTTATCGGAAAGGATCTTCCCTTCGGGCCGACATCGGGCACGGTTCTTCTGAAAGGGCAGAAGGTGCTGGTCGACCTGCCTCAGTCTCACCTGTTCGGCGGTGATGTCGCGCTGAAGGCCGATGTATCGGTGATGCCAGGAGATGCCCGGTACGGAGCCTCGGTGCATCTGGAGGATGTCGATTTCAAGACGCTTGCCAGGCTCTATTTTGATTACAATGAGTCGAGCGGGAAACTGACCGGCGATTACGCCTTCCATGCTGTTGGCGGTAATGACCGGGCAATGACCGGTAAGGGGAATCTCCTGATTCGCGATGGCAACGTGCTGGCAATGCCGATCCTCGGTCCCCTCTCTCTCTTACTGAATGATGTGATTCCCGGCTTAGGCTACCAATCGGCCAAAAAAGCGACCGCCGAGTTTAGTGTCGCCGACGGCACCATCACCACTCGCGATCTACTTATCGAGGGAACGGGCTTCAATATGATCGGGCACGGTGACATCCATTATCTTGATGACAGGATGAACATGAGTATCAGGCTTAATGCTCAGGGGCTACCGGGATTGGCAACCTTCCTAATCAGCAAGATCTTCGAATACGAATCCACGGGATCAGCAAAACATCCCAAGTGGCGGCCCAAGCTCCTGCCTAAGGGTAAAGAAGCTCCCAAACCGACACCCGTTTCTTCCGCATCCAAACTAACCGAGCGCTTGATCATGCGACCCGGTCGATCCAGATCGCTTGGCGGGTGACGGGAAAGCGAGCCTGTCCGAAGTCGTTCCAACGCGCTTCAAGCGCCAACGATCGGAATTCCTCAAAGGAGAAAGCGCGTTGGATTGAGAGCCGGGCATCGTGCTTGGTCATCGGCTCTCTCAGTACGAGGGCTGTCAGTAGCCAGATGCCGAGGGCTCCGCTGCGGCTTCTTTCCAGGTCCGCCACAAGCAGGTGATCGGAGGAAAGCCTCTTGGCATTGCGCATTACCAGAACGGCATCTTCCCCGCTGAAGTGATGAAGCGCCAAGGAGCAGAGAACGAACTCCCACGATTCGGAGAGGGAGCCCCAACTCCGAATATCTCCTTGATGGAATGTAATCTCGGGAAAGTTCCTGCTTCGCTCTCTGGCAATGGTCAAGGTGGCTTCATTCATATCGATTGCATCGACAGTGACTGGAATGCCCCGCTTGCGGCACCAGAGAACCAATTCCCTAGGAAGGTCTCCTTCCCCGGTGGCCAGATCGAGAACGCGGAGGGGTGGCCCTCCGGATGCGCGTCGTGAAAACCAGCGTTTCAGAAAACGATGAAGGATCGAGTAGGCGCCGAACAGGCGATTGAGCCAACGCAGATTGGCAAGGTCTCGTTCCAATTCCGCGGAGGGCTTCCCATTTTCCAGAACGGCCAGATCCATCAGTTCTGGAATATTGGGATCAAATTCCCTTTTCATCACAGGCTCATCAGGCAAGAAGGGTAAGGGTAGCCAGCATCCGTCCGGTCAGTCCCTGCTCTCTGCGGTAGGAATAATACCGCTCCGGATGACATGCCGTGCAGATGCCTTCATCATACACTTCAGCAACCCCGGATCGCTTTGCCTGTCTTCTGATTTCCGCAGCAAAATCGACCTCGTAGCACGGGGGGCGGATGCAGGGTCCGATCACGACAATGAGGTCGGAGGGATTTATCCCCGAAAGGGAGCTGAGAGATTGGATGCCATTTGGAACAATCCCCGATTCAGTGCCCTTTTTTCCCGAATGCAGGAGGGCTCCCGCGGAGCCGTCCCGGGCGACAATCCAGACGGGGGCGCAGTCGGCGACCGAGATTCCGAGTGTGATTCCGCGTGTCATGGTCACTAGCCCATCGGCTCCCTGGATCGGCTTTTCGGAGGGTTCCGTGACGATGGCGATCTCCGCCCCGTGGATCTGCTCGGCGGTGACCAAGGGGTATCTGCCGAGCCCCTGCTCCGCGAGTAACCTGCGTTGATGCGGCGCAAGTGCCGCCATCGCGGCATCGCGCTCAAGGGTGACCCCGATGCCGGGGATCCGCCCGATGAATCGCGCGTCGACCCGTGAAGCCGATTCGTGAACCGATATCGGGACGACCGCCACGGTGGGATGGTTTTCGCTCAATCGACGGATTTCTTGTCGTTCCCGTTGGTCTTCTTGGAGGACTTGCCCTTAGTCTTGGTCTTGGAGTCCAAGGGCTGCTCCTGCTTGCGCACGGTGGAGCTCTTGATCAGATCGTCGAACTGCACTCCCGGGGGCAGGGGGTCATCCTTCCGCATCGATCTCGGAAGCTGGGGACGGGCGCGGTTCTCGGCATTGAGTGACTGGTAGCGCGCCTTCTCCCATTTATTGAGGGGATCGTCGAAGAGTTCCTCATACTGCGTGTGAAGCGAGAGGGCCCGGTCGTATTCAGCGGTCGCCGAGATGTATTGGAAGAGCGCCGAAAGAACCGAGGTCTGGGCCTGGAGGAGCTGGACCTGTGCATTGATCACGTCGAGTTGGACGCCGGCGCCTGCATCGAGCCGTTCGCGTGAGAGTCGCAGTGCCTCGGCCGCCTGTTCCACGGTGGCTCTCTGGCTCTCGATGGTTTCCTTCGCCTGCTGGAGGTTTGAGATGGCTATCTGCACCTCGGTGACGACGCCTCGGACGGCGTTGTCGTAGGAGATCTTGGCGCTCTGCATGGTCGCCTTGGCCTGTTTGACCGCGCCGTAAGTCGCCAGACCGTCAAAGACTGCCCAGCTGCCGGTGGCCCCAAAGAACCATCCTTCGATGGTCTCCGTGAGGGTCTTGTCATACTTGTAGCTTTGGATCTGATAGCCACCATTGGCATTGATCGTCGGCAGCCAGCCCGAAATCGCCGCAGTCACCTGTTTCGCCGTGACCAGGATGTTGGAGCGTTGGGCCTTGAGCGAGGGGTTGCGCTGAAGCGCCGTGTGAATCGAGGCGTTCTCGTCGACCTTGCGGGGGTAGTATCCGAGCTCCCCGTTGACATCGAAGGGGATCTTCACGTTCTGGATGTTCGGATAGTCCATGCCGATCAACTGGACAAGACGGAACAGGGAGGTGCGCAGGTTGTTTTCGGCTGCGATGAACGGAGGCATGGCGTTGGCCATCTGAACCTGCGCCTGCAGGACGTTGAAGCGGGGGACAGTTCCAGCGTCATACCGGCTCTGCTGATCGGTGACCTGTGTCTTGTAGAGGGCCACCTGCTGCTCGTTCGCGATCACGAGGGCCCGGTTCAGGACGACCTGGTAGAACTGGCGCACGACGTCGGCCACCACGCGGTCGATAGTTTGGCGGAGTTGGAAATAGGCGATCTGTTCGGAGAGCTTGGCCGCTTCCGTGAGGGAGGGGGTCTTCCATCCGTCGTAGAGAAGCTGGGTGCCCTGGAAGTTGATGTTCCATGTCTGGTTGACCTGAACGCTGGGGATTCCGCCGCTACTGCCGTATCCGGGGGGCGTCTGACCGTTCTGGATCTGGGGATCGAGCCATGTGTATCCCGGTTGGACATTGAGCTTCGGAAGGAGGCCGGCGCGGACGTTGATGTAGTTGCCTGAGGCTCGCTGGATGTTCTGGACGGCGGTCAGTATATCGGGATTGTGTGTCAGGGCATACTGGACCGCTTGGTCTATGTTCATCCTCTTGGCATCCTTAGCGATGATGTCTGGAACGATCTTGTTACCGGCCTTCGCAAGGGCCTCCGCCGTCAGGGGCACGTCCTTGACGAGTTTCATGATCTTGTCGATCAGCCCGAAATTATTGGTCGTCGGCGTGGGCAGGGGAATGGGCCCGGCCGTGGTTTCAGGGAGGGGTGCCGGGAGTGATTCCGGAGTGATCGGGTTGGTGATCAGCGGGGCGGTCGGAAGATCGGGTGCCGGGAGTGAAGGAAGATTGGTGAAGTTGTTCGTGCCGGCATTCAGTCCCTCGGGGGGAGTCGGAGGATTGGTTGCAAGTTCAGGCAGCACCGATGCTCCGGCAGGGGATTGATCGAAAGAAGGGGGAGAGTTCGTTGCGAAGACGGAATTATTAGTTGCCGCTTGTGCGTTCACCTGAGAGCCGACAGAAAGCCCCATGAGCGACTGATCAGCCACAGAGGGCTTGTTGGTCGCGACAATGGGGTTCGTGCTCAGTGACTGGAGCGCATCGATTGACTCGGTATTGTTATTCGAGGAAGCAGCCTTAGGTTGATCGGCTACAGCAAGCAGGAAGGCCGTGGCTAGGAGTGTGGTGAGTGTTTTCATCGATGGCAGGATGTGCAGTAATCGTGTATTTTTTTGTAAATGTCCAACCAAGCCCTCTGTTCCGGGGGCTCCAGAAGTTCCATGACCTTTTCGAGGTTGGCTGCCATTTCCTTGCGGATTCCCTCCACAAGACGGCTTCCCTTTTGGGTTGTTTGAACCCTCACTTTTCTTCGGTCCTCTTTGTCGGAAGAGCGTTTGATGTAGCCCAGCTTTTCCAGTCGCTGCACAAGTCCCGTCGCAGCAGGCATGCTATGATCCATGAGCGTAGCAATGCAGCTCATTCCGGAAGGCCCTTGGGAACAGAGATGTCCAAGCAGGAAAAACTGAGGGAAGGAGACTTTTCCCCGTGCCAGTTCTCCCATCAGGCTAGCCAAGAAACGGCGCTGCATCACCATGATGATTTCGGCCAGAGAATCCACCTCCTCAAGATTGAGAGGGTTAAGCTGGTTGTTCGGATGGTCGGCAGCTGGAGTCATGAAGGGGTGTTTATCTCCAAGGAATTCCCAAGAGTTACTTAATGTGATTAAGGTTCCAGATAGTGCTTGGAGTCAGGGCCTGAAGTCAATCTCGACCCGTCCGATCAAATCCCAATCCCAATCTTTGAGGTGATATGAGTGCTATTGCTTCAACAAGTCTCCGGGTTCCGGGTTGCCATGCTCTATCTCCGCAACAAAGTAAGGGAGGGTGATCTCGGCAACCTTGAGATGTGCAGGTTCTTCGTTATTGCCCGTGACCAGAAGAGAGCTGCCCGTGGCGACCATGACTCCCGGTTCCAGCTCCGCAATCACATAACTTCCGTCGCTCGAGATGGTCCTGATGATGCCAATAGTAAGAAGGGCAACCGCCTTTTTGGGGCTCTGAGGTTGTTCTTTCCGTGCGAAAAGATGAAAGAAGTCCACTGGGTGAGTCAGGCGATAACTCAGGCCTTGTGTGGCTGATGGCGCCGGCTTGGTGGTTGACTGGCTTGCTTGATGATTCTTATCCCGACCCCCATTCTTGAGTTGAGCGCATCCAGCACATCCTATGAGAACAAAGAGGCCAAGGATCAGAATGATCCGAATCATGGGGGCATAATGCATCACCTCCTCATGTACACGGGCAATCCGGAAATCAATCTCCTATTCGTATCGAGGTGATCCCACCTGCTGAGTTTATCTCTTTGCCCAGACTTGCGCGCAGAAGGATCAACCCCCATAAATCTTGCAGACATGTCCTCTTCATCAACTGCCAAGTCTGGTAAGGTTGCTTATCTTGGTCCCGAAGGTACCTTTTCCCACCTTGTCGTGCTGAGACGTTTTCCAAAACGGGCAGGGCTTCCCGTGGCTACGATCACCGAGGTGTTTCATGCTGTCCGCTCGGGGCAAGCCCAACTGGGTATTGTGCCGATCGAGAACTCCTCCGGAGGCACTATTACAGAAACCGTCGATCTGCTCATTGAGCAGGCAGGCAAGATATTCATTGCCGAGGAACTGGCTCTTGATGTCCGCCTCGCCCTACTGGGGCACGCCGGCACAGCCTTTGGAAAGTTGAAGGCCGTCTATTCGCATGTGATGCCCCTCCGGCATCACCGTGACTGGATCATGGAAAACCTTCCGAGCGTCACCATGATCGAGAGCTCAAGCACGGCGGAAGCCGCGAAAAAAGCTGCGCTTTCTGTCACCTCTGTCGCCCTTGCAGCTCCCGGGGCCGCGGAACTTTACGGACTTTCTATTCTGAAATTTCCCGTCCGCCCGGAGGCTGTGAATGTCACCCATTTCTTCGTGATCTCGGCTACGCCCTCCGAATTGCCGAAAGAGAAGCGCAGCAAGACGGCAATCGTCGCTGCCCTTCCCCAGACTTCGGGAAGTCTGCATCGGTTTTTGGGGCCCTTTGCCCGAGCCGGAGTGAACCTTTGCAGGATTGTCTCCCGTCCGGTTCCCGGACAACCCGAGACCTATGTTTTTTATCTGGAGATCGAGGGATCTGCCGAGGATGCCAAAGTGAAAAAAGCCCTTGCGGGAGCACGCCGTCTTTCGGTGCGCCTCGAGTTGCCGGGATCGTACGCTACCAGACCCCGCTATCGGAGCGCGCGCTGACTTGCCTTTCGCTACCAGTTGCATCAAACAGATACCATGATCCGACTACACCGTCTTCTTCCTCTTCTTGCGGCTTGCCTGTTGGGAGCCTCTCTCCAGGCGGCCGATGCTCCGACCATCACCGTCCGCAAGAGTGATGCCCTGAATGTCGCTTTCGCCGGGATTGGAGGCAGTGATGGGGCTCTTGCCACCAAGGTGGTCCAGAATGACCTGACGCTTGCCGGATGGTTCGCATTGGTCCAGCCAGGGATGGCTTCCTTCACGGTCAGCGGTACATTCGCCGGAGGAGTTCTTCAGGGTAAGGTCGTCAAGGGAGGCGAGGTGGTGCTCTCCAAGAACTACAGTGGCAGTCCCCGCATGGCCGCCCACCAGTTTGTAGATGATATCGTTCAAACCTTGACCGATCACAAGGGGATCGCCACCAGCACGATTGCCTTTGTTAGCAATCGTAGTGGCAGGAAAGAGATCTATCTTGCTGATTATGACGGATCCAATGGCCGCCAACTCACCCATGACAATGGCTTGAGCGTCTCACCGGCACTCAGCCCCAACGGCCATCGGCTCGCCTATACCGGCTATCAGGCAGGGTATGCAGATATCTACGTCATTGATCTGGCAACGGGAGCCCGGGTGCGGTTGGTCAAATTTCCCGGAACCAACTCAGGCGCCCGCTTCTCACCCGACGGGAACCTTCTTGCCTGCACCATCAGCAAGGATGGGAATCCCGAGCTTTATGTGGTCAGTCTGAGTGGCGTAGCCCGCCGGTTGACCCACACCCGCGCGGCCGAATCGAGCCCCACTTGGTCTCCGAACGCCGCAGAGATCATCTACTCCTGCGATGAGACTGGCGTGCCGCAGCTCTACAAGATTTCTTCGACTGGGGGAAGTGGTCGACTTGTGCCCACGGGATTCGGTTACTGCACCGAGCCAAGCTGGTCTCCTGACGGACAGAGACTTGCCTTCAATGTTCGTTCAGGTGGAGGATTCTCCGTCGCTGTAATGGATCTGAATGGAGGAGGAGCCCGGATCGTCGCGCAGGGAGAGAATCCTGTATGGGGAGCCGATTCACGCCATGTCGTCTACAGTACCGGCAGCACCATTTCCTTACTTGATGTCCCGACAGGCAAATCCATTCCCGTGATCAGCGGTCTTGGGAAGGTCACGGAGCCGACCTGGACGCGGTAGAAGTAAAACAGGCCAAAAGGTGAACCTCCGAGTAAGAAAATTGCACCCTCACTCTTGATCTTTTTCCGCTTTTGACCCTGTATAGATTCATGCGTTTTCAAACCTTTGCCCTCCTTTCCATCACGGCCCTGCTTACTCTTTCCGGCTGTGCCAACAAGAAGAACAAGCAATACGCCGGCGTCGACGGCGACTATGTGAGCGGCACGCCGCTTGGAGAACGGACCGAGGGCGCCAACTTCATGGGCTCAAACGTGCAGCGCGGTCAGTATGCGCCTGTCCAGTTCGGGTATGACAGTTCCTCTGTGGCTCCCGACCAGGAGTCCAAGGTGGCCGCTGTCGCTGACGCCCTCAAGGGAAGCGGCAAAACGGTCATCGTTGCCGGATTCACTGACGAGCGCGGCACCCAGGAATACAACCGCAGTTTGGGTGAGAAGCGCGCCCTGGCCGTGCGCGAGGCCCTGATCGCCAAGGGCATGAAGGCTAACAATGTCCAGACCGTCAGTTTTGGTTCCGAAATGCCCGTTGATCCAGCCAGCAACGATTCCGCTTGGGCCAAGAATCGGCGCGCTGAGTTCGGTGTGGTGAAGTAACCTGCTGGTTTCACGCTCTTTCGCGCCAGGTGCCTCTTCCTCTTCCTATCCCACTTTTTGACCTGAGCCGTCTCGGAACGCAGGTCGATGAGGCTGTCCGCGAGGCTGCCCTTCGCGTTCTCGGACATAGAGGTTATGTCCTTGGTGCTGAAGTGGAGGCGTTTGAGAGTGATCTTACCGCATATCTCGGTGGTGGTCATGCGGTCGGAATGTCCTCAGGAACAGATGCTCAGCTGGCACTGCTGATGGCGATGGGCATAGGTGAGGGTGATGCGGTTATCTCCACTCCCTACACATTCTTTGCCACCGCTGGTTGCATTCATCGCACCGGTGCCGAGATTCTCTTCTGCGACATTGATTCGGCCACTTTCATGATGGATCCCGCGAGTCTGCGAGCCTTGCTCTCCTCATTCAAGAAGGATGCTGATGGTGATCTTCGATCCCCCAAGGGAAACCGCATACGACTTATCGTTCCGATTCATCTTTTCGGAGCCTGTTGCGACATGGATGGAATCGGCGCCGTCGCGGCAGAGTTCGGGATCGAAATTCTCGAGGATGCCGCCCAGAGCCTCGGTGCGAAATATCCATCGCAGTCAGGAACCAAGTCCTCCGGACTTATTGCCCCTACCTCCTATGTCAGCTTCTACCCAAGCAAGAATCTCGGTGCTGCCGGAGATGCTGGCGCGACTCTCTGCCTTGACGCGGAGATGGCCGATAAGCTCCGGCGTATTCGTAACCATGGCATGGAGCAGCGCTACTACCACAAGGTAGTCGGCGGCAATTTTCGCATCGATGCCATTCAGGCGGCTGTTCTCCGGGCCAAACTTCCCTTCCTGGATGGATGGAATGCCACGCGCCGCGCGAACGCTGCCGCCTATGGGGAGGCTTTCGAAGCGGCAGATCTCCTCGACCGCGTGACACTTCCTGCCGAACCTTTTGCTGATTCAGGCCTCCTTGACCATCACATCTATCATCAGTACGTGATCCGGAGCCAGAAGAGGGATGCTGTGATGGCCCATCTTATGGAGCAGAAGATCGGATGCGCCATCTACTATCCCGTGCCGCTCCATTTGCAGGAGTGCTTTGCCTACCTCGGTCACAAGCTGGGCGACTTCCCTGCAAGCGAGCAAGCGGCCAAGGAGAGTCTTGCCCTGCCCATCTTCCCCGGACTCCGACCTGATGAGCAGCAGCAGGTGGTGGAGGCGATTAAGCAGGCGTTGAATTAAGCTGATTTCGGTTTCTCTTCGGAGATCTTGAGTATTCCAATCAGCAGGGCTACTCCCGGAACAACCAGTGCAAGAATTTCACAGAGGGAATGGATGATTTCTCCCCTGACCAGAGTTTTCTCAGCCGTCTTTCCTAGCGGTAGGAGATGTAGGTACCCAAGCTCTGTGACAATGAAACCCAGCGCCATGCTTGCGATGGCAACGATTGAAGTCGCTCCCCGCAAGACTCTGCGAATCTGAGCCAAGCAGCTTGCAAAACCAAACAGTGACACGAACTGAAAAAAAGGCCCAAGAACGGCCCATCCTAGAGCGGTCCAACACAGGTTGCGGAACCCTTTTTCTCGTGGATTGAGATGAAGTAAGCCAAAACTGACAAGAATCGCCGGAAGACCTAGGGACAATGCGATGATCCGGTCTTCTCCGGCTAGCAGATGACCGGTGACGCAATAGGATGTGCCTGCCAGCTCGAAGGCTTCCTTCCAGGCGAGCCAGACGCCTGACTCGAACCATCCCGCTCCCAGCAATGCCACCGAAGAGAGAGTCAGGGGCAGTCGAAATCGTCGCTCTACCACGCTGAGGCAGAGAATTTGGAGTAGGGCCGTCATGACGATCAGCAACATCGTCAGGCGCAAGCTCAGCTCAACAGCGCGATAATCCCCGATGGGGAGAGTCAGGAGGGATTCCATAATGGCGAACCGGACAGCGCAGGAAAGGATCGGAGATCAGAGTTCGACAGTATCGCCGAACTCGACCTTCAGATTCCTGGCAAGACGTAGGAGCTCCGGGGCGGGATGTTTCTTCTTTCCGATCACCCTATCAAGGTCGATCAGCGTGGCGCTCCCCTTGGAGAGTGCTGTCATGCACCCTGTTTCTTGCTGAAGCAGTCCCATGACCGCCAGTTCGCCGAATCTTGCGCCAAGCATGCGGTCGAAGTGTGTCGGACTTCCACCGCGCTGCACATGACCCAGGACGGTAATGCGGATTTCCTGCTCGAATTCCCCTCCGGGAACGGCTTTCTGCATGTGCTCCATGAAGGGTTCAGCACCGCAGACGCCTTCCGCCAGCATCACGATGGAATTACCACGATCCTCTTGATAGCGCTTGTGAAGTAGGGAGACTATTTTCTCCATATTGTAGCGGAACTCGGGAATGACAGCTACCGAGGCGCCCGAGCTTATAGCCGTGGTCAGGGCAAGGTATCCGGAATTGCGGCCCATCACCTCAATGAGAAAGCAGCGACGGTGGGATCTGGCCGTGTCCCGAATCCGGTCGACCAAGTCCATGATCGTATTGGTCGCCGTATCGACGCCGATGGCCATTTCTGTGCCGGAGAGGTCGTTGTCAATGCTGGCGGGAATCCCCACCACGGGCACACCCCGTCGCGCGAGTTCGCGGGCTCCGGTTAGGGAGCCATCCCCTCCGATAACGATCAGGCCGTGGATGCCGAGCTCGGTGAGACGAGCCCGTGCGGCATCAACGCCCTCGGGGCTGTACATCCGTTTGCAGCGGCTTGACTGGAGGATTGTTCCGCCGCGGTCGATGATGGAGGCTAGGCTACGGTGGCCGAGTTCCTCGATATTCCCGTCGAAAATTCCATCATAACCGTTATTGATGCCAACCACACGGCAGTTTTGTTGGGCAGCGGTCCGCGCTACCGCGCGAATCGCAGGATTCATTCCGGGGGCGTCTCCGCCCGATGTCAATACGCCGATAGTTTTCATGATCTCAAAAGGTAAGCCGCCTAGGGGTGGCAACTGTGCAGGGATAGCAGAATAACAAAAAAATCAAAGGAACGATAAAATTTTTGAACGAATGCCTGGGGCGGATGTCAGAATATACAGGTTTACATTGGGGGCGGGCCGCCTCGTTCCGGTTTCATGGTTTTTCCGGGACGAATAAGGCGGCCCGCTTTTTTGTCTTCATGGGCTTTTGACGCGGTCATACATCCCAAAGAGGCGCTTGCCACCATGCCTCCACTCGGGTAGCTCCTACGGAGAGCACGGGATTTCACGACCACCCACACCATGTCCGAGACAATACTTGTGATTGAAGATGAAGAAGATGTATCCGATCTGATCCGATATCATCTGAAAAAAGCCAAGCTGCGGGTCATTGTGGCTGCTGATGGTGTGGAGGGGCTGGCTTTGGCGGCGGAGGAGTGTCCGGATGCGATCATTCTGGACATCATGCTTCCCCGGCTCAACGGATTTGAGGTTGCCAAGAAGTTGAAGGCTAAAGATCGCACGGCTGGCATTCCGCTTTTGATCCTGAGTGCCAAGGGTGAGGCGGATAGCCGGATCAAGGGGCTTGAACTGGGAGCCGATGATTATCTGCCCAAGCCCTTCAGTCCGAGAGAGCTGCTACTCAGGATCCAATCCCTCCTGAAAAGGGCGCGTCCAGACGTGGTTTCAGAATCCGCTGCCGCAGGTCCTTTCGTTCTGGACCGCACTTCCTTAAGAGTGATGCTTGACGGGCAGCGGATCGACCTGACTTCGACCGAATTCAGATTGCTCTCCCTCCTCATCGGGAAGGGAGGCGCGATTCAATCACGTGACGAACTGCTCCACGAGGTCTGGGGATACCGCAGCACAGTCGATACGCGGACGGTCGATACCCACATGCGCCGCCTTCGCGAAAAACTAGGCCTCCATTCGGCCTATTTGGAGACTATCCGGGGTGAGGGTTACCGCTTCATGGCGCCCGCCCAGTTGATCTGATGCATGGCGTTGTTTTCTGGGGAGCCTGCCTGTTTCTGGTTGGTTGCTGTCTCTGGTGGTTTTTCTGCGGCATCGTACTCCCGGCAAGGGAACTGTTGGAAATCCTTAGGAGGATAGCCGGTGGCGATTTCAGGCCGGTGATCCTGAGTGGATTGCCATGGATCTTTAGGAAGCCTACCGGTGAGCTGAGGGTCATCGCGGAAACGCTTGCCCGTCAGAAGAGCCTTCTTGCCGAGGAAGAATTCAGCATCGCGGTCATTCTGGAGAGCATGACGGAGGGCGTGGTCATCACGGGAGATGATCTGCGTATTCGTCTGGTGAACAAAGCAGCCGTCGGGATGTTCAATCTGCGTGGAGAAGTGAAGGGTCTCTTGCTACCGGAAGTCTTCATGGGCCATGAACTCCAAGGGGTAGCCCAACGTGCCGCAGTCACAGGTGAAGTGCAACGAGGCGAGTTGACTCTCGGCATTCCGGGAAGAAGTGATCGTTGCCATCTGGTGGTGACGGCCGCCACGCTCAAGACCCCCGACATGAAGTCCCCGGGAGGATGTCTCATGGTGCTGCATGACGTGACCAGGCTTCGCGAATTGGAGTCCGTAAGAAGGGAATTTGTAGCCAATGTCTCGCACGAATTTCGCACCCCCCTGTCGATCATCAACGGCTATCTGGAGACGCTTCAAGAGGGAGGACTGAGTCGCGAGATGACGCGTAAATCACTAACGGTGATGCGCCGCCACGCCGACAGGTTGAACCATTTGATCGAAGATCTTCTCACTATCAGCCGCATGGAGGAAAAAGGGGGTAGCCTCGAGACTCTTCCTACGAACCTGGGAGTGCTCCTCTCGAATGTGGTTGAGCACTTGGAGAGTGAAGTGAAGGAACGTGGTGCTCGTGTCCTGCTGGAGGTCAGCTCGGCACTTCCTGATGTCCAGGTTGACGGATACAGGATTGAACAGGCCTTCTCGAATCTCCTGGTCAACGCGCTTCGCCACGGCGTTCCCCAGGAAGGTAATGGTGGCGACATCGTGATCAGCGCATCGCTGCAGGGGTTTGAAGTCGCCATCAGTTTCCGCGATCAAGGACCCGGGATTCCGTTCCAAGATCAGGATCATATTTTCGAGCGTTTTTACCGTGTCGGGGGCGACCGCGCCCGTCAGACGGGAGGCACTGGTCTGGGATTGTCGATTGTGAAAAACGTGGTCCAGGCACACGGAGGGCGTATGGCTCTGGATAGCCGCCCGGGCGAGGGCTCCACCTTCACGATTTTCCTGCCGGTTTAGGGATTTTGGGATTTTTCCCTGGATTCCGGCATGCGATATTCGGATTAAGAAATCAGGAGGGCCGTCTCCTCGGGAATTTCCAGGAGATGGCGTTCAATAATGTCGTCGAGTTCCATCAGGGAGCCAACTGACGAGAGGCTGGCGCGGAGGGGACGGGCGGCCGGCATTCCCCGCGTGTAGGCCATGAGGCGTGACCTCATGCCCTGCATCGCGAAGCGTTCATCTCCCTTGGATGCCACTTCTTCAGAGCAATGCCGGCGCACGAGCTCCCACCTCATCTCTAAGGATGGAGGCGTGTAAGGAATTCCTTGGAGCGACGCCTTCACCTCGGTGAAAATCCAGGGATTGGTCATTGCCGCCCGCCCGATCATCAGTCCTGAGACCCCTGTTTTCATGCGATTGAGTGCCGTTGCGCCGTCAGCGATGTCTCCGTTGCCGATTACTGGAACTGAGACAGAGGCGGCGACGGAGGCTATCACCTCCCAATCGGCTTCACCCGAGTATCCTTGTGCCTTGGTGCGGCCATGGACGGCGATGCGTCGGATGCCTGCCCCCTCCAGGAGTTGAGCCGTCTGCACGGCGTTGATGGTGTTGGCGTCCCATCCGATACGGATCTTTGCGGTGACGGGCAGTGGAGCGCAGGCCCGCACGACAGCATTGGCGACTTTTTCCAGCAACGGGCAGTCGCGCAAGAGCGCGGAGCCTCCGTTGCGGCAGACCACCTTGCTTGCGGGACAGCCGAAATTGATGTCGATGAAGTCGGGCTTCACCCAGTCGATGACCTGTTGTGCAGCTTCAGCGAGCCTTTCTGGGTCCCCTCCAAACAGCTGGACCCCCATAGGACGCTCCAGGGGAGTGAACTCCACATAGCCCCGCGTCCGGGCATTCCGGTGCATGATGCCGTCCGCAGAGACGAACTCCGTTGTCAGGATATCAGCTCCCTTTTCCTTGCAGATGGTACGGAAGATGGAATTAGTGACCCCCGCCATAGGGGCCAGGAAGAGCGGAAGGGAACCCTTCTCCATGAGGTATGGAAGGTAATTCAGGCCTCTTCAGCCGGAGAGGACGTAGTCTCCGACTCTGCTGCTACAGGCTCCTGAACCGGAGTCAGTGCTGGTGCAGAGAGACCAGAAAGGAGTGCAGAGACCTCCTCCTGGACGGCAACCAGATCAGATAGGGAGAGATTCGGGTCGGTGATGATGAAGGTCTCGCCGGTTCCTGCCCGTTCGTAGATCAGCGTTGTCGTGTCGGGAGAGGGCTGCGGCTTCAGGACCCGCTTGCGTTCCAGCATGACCGCGAGCAGGTAGCGGGTGTTGGTGTGGGCTGGATCATTGCTTTCGATCAGCCTGCGCAGCATCCCTTCGGCATCATCGCGTGGCAGCGGTTCCAGCGGGGGAGGAGCGGGAGGCTCGAATTTGGAGCGCCATGCGGAGAAGGGAGGCTCGGAGCTTGGGTCGAGCGAACGAGTCTTCCATGCCTCCTCACAGAGGTCGCTGCGGCGGAATCCCTGGCCTTCAATAAAGAGGGCTGCATGGAAGATTTCCCCCTTGGCGAAGGGTCGTCCGGTGGCGTCGCATGCCTCGGAGCGTGCCTTGATGTTCCAGTCCTGCTGCATGTATCAGGCGATTTTAGGCTAGGATCAGAAGCCGGGCAACCGCAACTTTGGAAGCTCCCGGCCCGTTGCCTTGATCCAGAAGAAGAGGATTCCTATGGACAGGAAGATCAGGATCGGCCCCCATCCTGCAACCCATCCCGGGATGCGATCCCCCTTGCCGAGGGCAATGAAGAGGCTGCTTGAGAAAATCAGCGCGGCGAAGAGTCCGATCGCCGCGGTAACCCCTCCCATAATCCCGCGGCGCCCGATGACCACACCCATGGGACCCGCGATAAAGATCACCACAAAACAGATCCAGGGAAGGGCCCAGCGGTAGTTCCAATGAGTCACGAAGGGCGCTAGGCGAGTCTCTGGAAACTCAGCATTGTAGCGCAGATAATCGGTCAGTTCTGGGAGCCCCATGAAATCAGAGTTCATCTTCGAGCTGGCGATTTTCCAAGGGGTTTCATGCCAACCCTTGATTTCTAGGCGTGGGGAGGACTCTGAGGAGACTTGGTTTCCCGATTCATCGACGATCACATGCCTGGCATCCATGAGTGACCATGTTCCGGTTTCAGGTAGATAGGTGGCATGGGGAGTATACCATTTCTCCGTCACGACTCCCGACTCGTTCTGCTGGATGATCTCGACATTCAAGGCTTGGTTGGCCTTGGTGAACATGGCAGTGAGATACCAGAGTCGGCGGTCCTCGCGGTTGCGGAAGAGATGATTGTTAATCCCGTTAAACGCCTTCTGTCCCGACTTGATCTCGCTCTTGATCTCTTCGCTTGAGGATCCAGCCTGCGGAGCCAGTCGGTAGTTAAGGGCCCCTAGAAGAGCCGTCATGACGAGTCCAACAATTACCAGTGGGACGAAAATCCTGTAGAGGCTGACGCCTGCGCAAAGCATGGAGATGATCTCGTTACGCCGGGACATCTGGGTTAGTGTGTAGAGCAGGGCGAGGAGAAGTCCCACGGGCACGCTTAGGACGATGACGCTAGGGATCTGCAGAAGATAGTAGTGCGTTACGAGGGCAAAGGTGGCATGTCCGGAAAGAAAATCCGGCAAGTTGACACTCAGATCCCAGACCAGCCAGACCGAGATGAATCCGGAAACGCAGTAAAAAAACGGGATCAGAAACTTGTTGAGAAGGTAGCGGTCGAAGATCGTCATGACAGTCACCGGCAGAAACCCGTTGCAGGAGGCCGGAAAGAACACGATTCTGAGTCCCTTGCGTCGGATTCTGCAATCGTAAACACCCTGCCATCACGACCGAACCCATGATTTCCATCAATGAAGAGCTTACTCCCGGCGCTCCGCCTGTGACTGGAGGCTTTGCGCGTGAGATTGCGGAACTCTTCGGGCCGAAGGGTTCGCTTGCCTCGATCCGGGGGTTTGAATGGCGTCCCGAGCAGCAGCGCATGGCGGAAGGGGTGGCCGGGGCATTGGCAGATCGCTCCCATTTTGTGGTTGAGGCCGGAACCGGTGTCGGAAAATCCCTCGCCTACTTGATCCCCTCAGTCCTTCATGCCATCAGAACGGGACGGAAGGCCCTGATCAGCACCCATACCATCAACCTTCAGGAACAGCTGCTTTACAAAGATGTCCCCCTAGTGCGAGGACTGATAGGGGAGGAGTTCGAGGCAGTCCTGCTCAAGGGTCGTCAGAACTATGTCTGCCCCACCCGGCTTGCCCGCGCTCTTCGCCATGGCAGCGATCTCTTCACCACCGAGGAGAAGCCGGAGCTGGAACGCATCCGGGAGTGGGCCGCGACGACCTCTGACGGATCGCTCAGTGATCTTCCCTTCGAGCCTGCACAACAACTCTGGGCCCAAGTCTGCAGCGAGCAGCATCTCTGTACACCCAAGACCTGCGGTCGTGACTCCGGATGCTTCTATCAGTCGGCACGCCGCCGTGCCCAGTCGGCACAGGTCCTCGTGCTCAATCACACCCTCTTCTTCACTCTCCTCGGAGACCCCGAGGACGAGGGAATCGGTTATCTCTTTCCTGATGATTTCGTGATCTTTGACGAGGCCCACACTGTCGAGCAGGTAGCCTCACGGCATCTCGGTTTTTCCCTCTCGCAGTACGGTCTGCGGCAGTCGATCCAGCGTCTCTACAACCCGAGGACCCGGAAGGGGCTTCTCCAGCAGGCCAGGCACAACGAGGGGATCAGCACTGCTGCAGATCTGATTCCTGAAATTGACCGATTCTTTGACTCGATCGCTGGAGCCTGCACCTTCCGGCAGGGAAGGGAATGCCGCGTGCGCGGGGATCAGTCGGCCGATCTTATCGAGGCCGTGTCCGGGAGTCCTCTCTCCGAAAGTTTGGCGCGCTTGGCGGATTCCGCCGGCGCAGCCGCCGGGAAGGCAGAGGAGGAGGGGCTGAAGGGGGAACTTTCCGAAGTCGCTTCGAGACTCAGGACATCCAGGGCAGGGCTCGTCGATTTCCTCTCACAGAGCGAGCCGGGCCATGTCTACTGGGTGGAGCGGAACGGTAAGGCTGCCTCCTGGTGCAGTTTGCATGCGGCACCAGTGGCCGTGGCACCGCTCTTGGGACGGCTCCTTTTTCGCGAAGGCAGTACTGCGGTCATGACCAGCGCGACTCTTTCGGTCGGATCTTCCGAACTCGATTATTTCCGGGGTCGTGTCGGCGCGCTGGAGGTGCCTTCGCTGCAACTCGGTTCCCCGTTCGATTACTCAAAGCAGATGAAGCTGCATCTCGTACGCAAGATGCCTGAGCCGAAGGATCCCTCGTACGAGGAATCGCTAGCCACATGGATTAGCCACTTCACGGAGGAGAGTCGCGCACGGGCCTTTGTCCTCTTTACAAGCCACCGGACAATGCAGTCCGTCGCCGCCCGGATGGGAGATTTCTTTGAGAAGAAAGGATGGAATCTCATCGTGCAGGGAGGAGGACTCTCGCGTTCGCGCATGCTGGAAAGCTTTCGCGAGGACGGGGAGAGCGTCCTGTTCGGGACTGATAGCTTCTGGACGGGTGTTGACCTGCCTGGCGAGTCTCTCTCCAGCGTGATCATCACCAGATTGCCGTTCGTGACCCCCGACCATCCCCTCACCGAGGCGAAGTTGGAGGAGATCGAGTCCGCGGGGGGCGATCCCTTTCAGACCTATTCATTGCCCGAGGCGATCCTGAAACTGCGGCAGGGAGTCGGAAGGCTCATCCGTAGCTCTAAGGATCGAGGCTCCATCGTGATCCTAGACAGCCGCATTCTTTCGCGTCCCTACGGCAAGGCCTTCCTCAAGGCTCTGCCAGAGTGCCCGGTGGAGATAGCGTGATCGGGATCGTAAGACCCCGAAGGCTGTTAGCCTTTTAGGCTGTAGGCTGTTAGGTAAAAAATCGACGCCTTGTGCTAGTAGCATATCTTCCTCATCGTGCTGACAAGTTCGTTGATCGCCCGATGAAAGCCCTGCGCCATTACTACTCCTTCTATCTCCGCAGTTGGTGGCTGGCTCCGGTGATGCCGCTGCTGTCGCTCTCGATGGGCCTCACCTGCACATTCTTTGAACCAAGGCGCCTTTCTTTGATCACGAACGCATTTGCCGTTCTCTTCCTGCTCGGCCTCCTCGGACTCCTTGGAAGCACACTGTGGAACCTGTTCAAAAAACAGTGGCTACGGGGGATCCTTCATTTCCTGACGATCCCGGTCGGCCTGGCCCTAGCGATCGTCGGCTCATTCATCCTTATGTTCGCGGATAAGGACGACTTCGCGGGCAATCTGACCATCCCGACCAACATCGAGGTTGCGCTTCCTCTCTCCGAGCGTCCCCATGAGCCGGGAAGCGCGATTGATCTCTTCCAAAAAAGTCTCCTCGAATCCCTCTCTCAACAGCCAAGCGAGGACCCGACCATCACGGCCCGACTTCCGTCGCTTATCGATCTGGCCACCAATCACCCGGATCTCCTGAAACGCTATCTCGCCTCCAGTCCCAGCTGGCGAGTCTTCCAGGAACATGGCAAACGCTTCGCCACCCGACGTTGGGCCGTCGGTCCCGACTGGGGATGGGAACTCCATGGCTACTACACCCGGAATGTCATCGACATGTTTGAGAAATCGGGGATCCCCTACTTCCAGACACGCCTGACCCTCGGCCTCGACAAGCAACCCTGGTGGAGAGGTGACAAAAACACCACCCTCCTGAAGGAGGGGGAGAGCGCTTTGGCCCTCGTCTCCTCGGGGAACGGAACCGACAATAGCCACACCATTATATCGACAGCGCCCTTGGCCATCGAGGTCTTTGAAGAGTCGGCCGGGACAGAGCGTCGTCTCACCAAAGCCTCCCTTGCTTTTCTCGAGAAGGAAATCGCCCCGCTGGCGGCCGATCCCAGTGAAAAGACCATGAGATCCATTCTGCCTCCCGGAGCCATCACGCGGGGTTCCCCGTCACTCGATCTTCGTAACGGCATGCAACCGGGCATCTACGAATCCCTCATCCGCGTGAACCCCGGTGAACCCGGAAGAATCTACCTCAAGGCCTTTGAGGTGACCAAAGGGACGCCTCTCTCAGAGACCAAACTCAAGGAGCGAAGCAACGAATGGGTCGGATGGTCGTCAGATCCCAACGAACTCTTCCTCTCCAACACCCACTTCACGATCTATGAGGGGGACTGGGGGAAACCTTACGCCGCACGGTTTGAGGTCTGGTTCGAACCCGACTCGGGTGCCACGGAGCGAAAGCTCCTCGGAAAAGTTTACAAAATTGAAGGCTGGGAGAGGTAGAGGTAGGGGGAAGCCCCCGAGGGTGCTAGGTTATAACAGTCTAATAGTCTTCAGCCTAATAGCCCTTTCCCCATCACGGCGTCTTGTAGTGGAGGGAGACTAGGCGCAGGGATTTATCCCTCTCCTCGACGCTATAGTAGTTCAGCTCAAGGTTCACCGTCGGCTGACTCCATTGATAGATAATCAGTGTGTAGGTGGTTTCCTTCGGAATATTGTCCCCTGGGGGATGTTCCTTTACCTTGTTCACCAGAAGAGTGCCGGGGCCGTAGCGTTCGTCAATGCGGCGTCTGGTGCGATCGAAGAAGTCGACCGTCTTCTCGGCATCCCAGGAGGGGTCGTCATAGTGAAGCTCTATCTCGATAAGGGAGCCATCCTTGAAGTTGAAGAGCGACTTTTTCAGCAACTTGTCGCCAATGCTCAGGCCATCGGCTTCCAGAACGACTTTGCCGATCGATTTCTCGGTGCAGGAGGTTTCATGGGCCTTCACCGCATTGATCATCTCGCGGACCTTGTCGATGCTGTCCCCCCACGTTAACGAGTAGGGGATTTTGATTTCCTTGAGCGTCTGTTGCTGAGCAACGGCGACTCCTCCCGCCATCGGCAGGGCTATCAGCGTGAGCATGATCCGGAGTGCGTTCATGGGACGGATTCTCCAGCAGGCGGCGACGAATGGAAAGCATCCGGAGAGACTTCCAGCTTTCCTGCGGAGAGGGGAACCAGTCGGTCCAGTCCTATGATCTCATAGGTAGTTATTCCCCTGAGATCCTCGACCATGAGGCGGGCGCTTCCCTCCTTCATGCTATGGGCAAGGCGGACGCTTTGATGAAAATCCTCGTTTCCAAGTGGGAGCAGGGGAACCGAAAGGATGGGAAGGCCCTCCACAGCAAGGATGCAGGTGTTTTTTCTAAGGCTTGCTCTGACTGAAAGAGGAGGGCTTTTTTCCAGCAACGCGTCTCTGGCCGCGCGAACAGTGATCGCGTTTTTGATCAAAGGCATGTGTGAAAGCGCAAGGGGCTCTTCAGGCGGCATTAGACCATTGCGGCGTTCCGAGAACGGCAGGCTGGAGACAGTTAGGGGGCCGTGAACTAAGCCCTTCGCGATATAGTTTCCTGCTGGCACCGGTCTCCCCTGATCATCTTTTTGATCCCAGGTCATGATGAGGCCGTTGAGCCCGGCGGGAATCGATTCCACAGGTGCATCGCTATAGAGGAGCCGTAGGAGGGCCCCCTCTTCGGAGAAGATCCCGAGCGTTACCGGTCCCTCCAGCTCCGGAAGTGCCACGGCGAATGATTGGTCGCCCCTTGCGTTAAGGCCAAGGCCGGAGATCAGGCAGAAAAAAAGGATCAGAACCGCGGCTTGGAAAATCACCCGGCGAAACCAGCCTTTTGCAAACTGGGGTTCTTTAGTTTCTCCAAGATCTTGTTGCCATATTGGACGTGCTATCTCCATGCTTCTCAATCGTTGAACATGAGCAGGTCGATGCCCAAGACTTTTCGGTTTTTGTCCGCTGGAATCGCAGTGCTTTTGTTCCTATGCCTTTCGGCATCCAGGGCGCTGGCGGTTCAGGTTTCGGGTTTGGATGCCGATGCCTCCATCCGAGCCTCCTCGGTCGCCTTGGAGAAGAAGGATTATAAGAAAGCCCTTTCCGATCTCGGGCCAGCGCTTCAATTGCGTCCCGAAGACCCGACTGTCTTGAATCTGAAGGGTGCGATTCTCACCAAGACCAAGGATTACGCTGGAGCCCAACTCTGCTATGAGGGGGCTCTGAAGGCATCACCCGGTTTCTTTCCTGCCCGGTACAACATCGGCGCCTTACTGTCACTCCAGCAGGAGTGGGATCCTGCGATTGCCTATTTCCGGAACCTTCTGATCGAACAACCCAACAACGAGCTGGTGGAGTACAAACTCCTTCTTCTCTTACTGATTCAGGGTTCTGATCCAGCACTGGAAAGGCGGCTTTTCGACTCGCCAATCCCAAGCAACACCCCCGCTTGGTACTTTGCCTTGGCGGCACGCTCCTATAAGGCGGGCGATTCTGACAAGGCCTCCCGACTCATCGATGTAGCCAAGAGCGTCTACGGGGATAAGACACAGATCTTTCAGGAGGAGCTCGATGAGAGTGGCCTCGCCACAGCAAAAAAATAGCCTATCCCATGTCCCCATCCATCCTTGTCACCGGCGGCGCAGGCCTAATCGGCAGCGCCCTCATCCATGCCCTGAACCAGCGCGGCCGAGAGGACATCCTCGTGACCGATGTGCTGGGCAAGGATGCGAAGTGGAAAAATCTCTCCCCGCTCCGATTCGACGACTACATGCAGGCCGATGCCTTCCTCGACCGGCTTGAGTGCGAGCCGGAGAGCCTCGACTCCATCCGCACCATCTTCCATCTCGGCGCCTGCTCGGCCACCACCGAGACCGATGCCGGCTATCTGATGGAGAATAACTTCGGCTACACCAAGCGCCTCGCCCAGTGGTCGCTGCAGCGCGGCATCCGCTTCGTCTACGCCAGCTCCGCCGCCACCTACGGCGACGGGACGCGCGGCATGGACGACGGGACGGATCAGCTCGAGTCATTCCGCCCGCTCAATGCCTACGGCTACTCAAAGCACCTCTTCGATCTGCATGCGAAGCACAACGGATGGCTCGACCGGATGGTCGGCATCAAATACTTCAACGTCTTTGGGCCGAACGAAGGGCACAAGGGAGAGATGCGCAGCCTCGTCTCCAAGGCTTACGAGCAGATCCTCGAGACCGGCAAGGTCCGCCTCTTCAAGAGCCACCGCCCCGACTATCGCGATGGAGAGCAGGTACGCGACTTCGTCTATGTGAAGGATGCGGTCGCCATGACCCTCCACCTCGCCGACACACCCTCGGCCAACGGCCTCTTCAATATCGGCACCGGCACCCCCCGTAGCTGGATCGATCTCGCGACGGCTCTCTTCAAAGCGCTCGATCGCAAGCCCGAGATCGAATTCATCGACATGCCGGATCACATCCGGAACCAGTACCAGTACCACACCTGCGCCGATGTCAGTCGCCTCCGCGCCACTGGCTGGACGACTCCCTCTACCACGCTTGAGGAATCCGTGGGCGACTACGTCCGCAACTACCTAGTCCCCGGAAAGCACCTCGGGGATGCATAGGGGTTTAGGCTGAAGACTGTTAGGCTGTTAGGGGCTTAGAGCAATAGAATGACATGGTGTTCTAAAATACGTTAGGCACACAAGGTCACTATAAAAGAGCGTTAATCACCTATGAAATCTTCCATCACATTTGGAGTCGGATTGGTCAGCGGTGCGATCATTACATCGTCATTGCTAGTTTCATGGCCGCGCGATCAGCCGGCAAACGAAGCCGAGATTGCGACTCTGCGGGCTGATCTATCGCATGCTCAAAAAGCTGCTCAGCATGACCGAGAAGCACTTCGTTCTGCGTTGCAAGAGCGCAAAGTGCTTCGCGATGTCTCGCCGTCCAAGCCAGCATCTCCGATCGCGGCACCTGAGGCTTCGACAGTTGTCTCAGGCAATTCTACGATTGCGGCTTACCTCGGAGCGCCAGTGTCGGCACCTGTAGGCCTTGATCATATGTATTCTCCAGAAGAGATTTCGGCCGTCTTTTGCGATCTCGCCGAGACGCTCGGTATCAAAGTCGACAAGTTGGAAGTCGATACGACGGAGTTTCCATTTGTCATTCATGGACGTGTGAAAAGCACTGCCGGTGGATCCTTTCTCGAAAAAATCAATTCCGAGTGGACGATACCCGGCTATACTTACGGCGGAAGCGTTACTGGTAGCACAACAGACGGGTCGACTTACTTTGCGCTGAATATAACACCGAGTAGCGCTTATCCTCCTGGACAAGCTGAAGTGATTGGAAGGCGACTGATGATCCGATTGCAGATGGTGGCTGCTTCGCAGAAACAGCAGCCAAGATGATAAGACAAAAAAACGTCCAACCAGGCGCTAGACACAAGATACATGCCTATCACGCGTCGTGCTGTGCACGTCCCGTGCCAAGCATGCATCCGCCTGACCTCCGACGTTCGATCCAGTCATGAACACATCAGAAGACTCTAGGCGGCGCCTCCGGACGTTCGGTATGATCTGGATCGCTCTTGCGCCCGTTGTGTTTGTCATGGCTGGGATATCGTCGGTACATTCCCAATCGACCTATCGCGTTCAGCTCGCCGTCTTCTCGGCGGTGGCCCTTGCGGGCATCGTCGTTGGGATCGGCGGAATATTTCACCGCATGTGGGCAGCTTCTGGGATGCTGGTTCTGTCGTGGCTTGGCGCGATCTACTTCCTTGGTTCAGCACTCCTTATTTTACTCTGGCCGGCTATTCCAGGAGTCAAAGCCGTGTTCCATCCTGTCATGCTGTTGGCATCGTTCGGGATCGCACCGTTTGGCGTGCCATTCATCTTGATGGCTCGATCGTTGAGGGCGGTCATCAAGAATGAATCGGTCTAACCAACTTTAACCAACCTTTAACGTTAGGCCTTTTGGATTCGGAGGTTTTGTGGAATCGGCTAGGCGGACAAGAGTTGCCGCAGCATCTCCCCTCCGCGTCTTTGCGTCTTTGCGCGAGAACGGCTGGCTCTTAAGTCGCTTAGTCTCTGAAGTTCTTGAAGCTTAGCGACACCCCGAAGTCCTTGCCCTTCAGGAAGGTGATGACCTCCTGAAGTTCGTCCCGCTTGGTTCCCGTGACGCGGACCTGCCGGTCCTGTAGGGAGGCCTGCACCTTGAATTTCTCGGCCTTGATGGCCGTAGTGATCTCCTTTGCCTTGGTGCCCTCAAGCCCCTGGGTGATCACGAACTCCTGGCGGGTGTTGCCAATCGAGGAGACATCGGGGTCCTTCTGTTCGACATTACGGAGATCGACGCCCCGTTTTGCGAGCTTTCCCACCATGATTTCGCGGACCCCTTTGAGCTTATTGCCATCCTCGGCGGAGAGCGTGATGAGTTCCGGCTTGGTCAGTTCGATCTTTACGTTGCTCCCCTTGAAGTCGAACCGGGTGGCCAGCTCCTTCACCGCCTGATTGACGGCATTCTCGATCTCCATCCGCTCGATTTCTGAAACAATGTCAAAGGAAGGCATGAAGAAAGGATGAAGGTTTAAGTTGAAAAGTTAAAAGGTAAAAAGTGGGAAAGTTGGAGCAGGTGGAGCCGTCCCTTCGCGCCGGAGCCTTATTACTTTTCACTTTCCAACTTTTGACCAAGGAGGTGAAGCCTCCTTTTGCGAGTTGCAATCCATCTCTTCTGCAGGAATCTTATCCAGCCTGCCTAAGCCACCAAAGAGGCGGAATAGAGACTTTAGCGCGACTATGACCACGACAGACACTTCCGATAAGCCCCGCACCGAAAATACCCGTGTGTGCGGTGTGACGCGTCTTGTTTCTCCCCGCGAGATCAAGGAGAGGCTTCCTGCCAGTGCTGAAGTCCTTGCCAAGGTGACTGAATACCGTGAGACCTGCCGCCGTATCCTGCGTGGCGAGGATCCCCGCCTTCTGGTCATCGTCGGTCCCTGCTCGATCCATGATCCCGTCTCCGCACTCGACTACGCGCGCCGACTTGCGGAACTAGCCAAAGAGGTTGAAGGCAAGCTCTTCCTCGTGATGCGCGTCTACTTCGAGAAGCCCCGCACGACTGTCGGATGGAAGGGGCTTATCAATGATCCTTACCTGAACGACTCCGGCGATATGCAGCACGGCATCAAAGTGGCCCGCCAACTCCTGCTTGATGTCGCGGCTCTTGGCCTGCCCGCAGCCACCGAGGTGCTCGATCCGATTATGCCCCAGTACATCGCGGACCTGATCAGCTGGTCGGCTATCGGGGCGCGAACTACGGAGTCCCAGACACATCGCGAGATGGCCAGCGGCCTCTCGATGCCGGTCGGCTTCAAGAATGGCACGGACGGCAGTATCCAGACGGCAATCGATGCCATGCGCTCCTCGCGCAGCGCCCACAGTTTTCTCGGTATTGACCAGGAGGGCATGACCAGCATCATCAAGACGGCAGGCAATCCCGACGGTCACCTTGTGCTCCGTGGCGGACGCGACGGGGTGAACTACCATCCCCATCAGACCGCTGATGCTGCCGCCAAGCTCAAGGCCGCCGGAGTGCCGACGGCCATCATGATCGATTGCAGTCATGCCAACAGCGGCAAGGATCCGGCGCGTCAGCCCGAGGTCTGGAACAGCATCCTGGATCAGCGTGGCGGAGGTCGTGGCGACATTGTCGGAGCGATGCTGGAGAGCCATATCGAGCATGGAGCCCAGTCGCTGGAGGGTGATCCCTCCAAGCTTCGCTATGGCGTCTCGATCACGGATGCCTGCCTTGACTGGGAGTCGACGGCGGAGCTGCTCCGCAAAGCGTAACTTCTTCTTTCCCGTGGCACTGACCGTCAGGGAGCTTTCCTTTGCGGCGCTTGATTTTGAATCTGCTGGTGAGCGCGCGAACGAAGCCGGAGTTCCCGTTCAGATCGGCATTGCCTGGATGCACGATCTCGCCGTATCGCAAGAATCCTTTTATCGGAGTTATCTCAAGGCCTTACGCCCCGTGACTTGGAGCGCTCAACTGATCCACGGAATCAGCGATGAGGATCTGCGGAATGCTCCCGAACTCCTTTCCCTCTGGCCTGAGCTGAAGCAGCGCCTTGGAGGACGCTGGATGGTCGCCCATGGAGTCGGAACGGAAAAGCGTTACCTGCGGGCCTTTCCCATGCATGGATTCGGTCCTTGGATCGATACGCTGACGCTGAGTCGTAAGATTCTGCCAGGGCGTTCCTCCTATGCGCTCTCCGATCTGGTAGGCGAACTCTCACTGGAGGTGGATGCACGTTCTCTGCTTCCTGATTTCCGATGGCATGAGGCGCTCTCGGATGCCTTGGCCTCGCTGCTTCTACTCAGGAAACTGATCGAACTGAGCGGAATCGCCGATCATCCAGCGGAGACTCTATTGGCGTGAAGGTAAAAAGTAGGAAGGTCTAAGGTCGGTAGACCGACAAGGTACTTTTATACCTTTTACCTTTCACTTTCCCCCTCTCCAGCCAACGGCTGGAGATGGTGCTCGGGGAGGGACTCGAACCCTCATGCCTTTCGGCATGCGCCCCTTAAACGCACGTGTCTGCCATTTCACCACCCGAGCATTAGATGGGTTGGGCATCATACGGGGAGATGACATTCGGGCAAGAGGGAAAATAAACAAAAATGTTGTTGTCTCCCGAACTCTTCCGTGGCATCATCTCACTCCTTTTCCAAAGATTTTCCCATGTCCTACGCAATCATCCAAACCGGCGGCAAGCAGTACCGCGTCTCCGAAGGAGACGTCCTGAGTGTCGAGAAGCTCGCTGTCGAAACCGGCAAAGAGACCACTTTCAGCGATGTCCTCCTCGTCGTGAACGGCGACAAGGTCACCCTTGGCACACCGCACGTATCGGGAGCCACGGTTCAGGCCGAGGTCGTCGATCAGTACAAGGATGAGAAGGTGATAGCCTTCAAGTTCAAGCGCCGCAAAGGTTATCACCGCACCGTCGGCCATCGCCGTCAGCTCACCGAGCTGAAGATCACCAAGATCTCCGCCTAATCTTCGTCACTTTTTTACCAAACCTTTAATCCAACCCACCTACTGCCATGGCACATAAAAAAGGACAGGGAAGCGTCAAGAATGGACGCGATAGCGAAAGCAAACGCCTCGGTGTGAAGAAATTCGGCGATCAGACCGTGATCGCCGGGAATATCATCATCCGCCAGCGTGGAACCAAATTCCTTCCCGGCCGTAATGTCGGTCTTGGACGTGACTACACGATCTGGTCTCTTATCGAGGGCAAGGTACGATTCGATCAGGCCGGTCGCCGAGTGAACGTCGATCCCGTTGTTTCGGCAGAGGCTTCCGCCAAGTAAGGCACTCTTTTCTTCCCATCAAGAAGGGATGAACACCCCCGGCGCTCACATGCCGGGGGTTTCTGTTTTATCCGCCTCCCGGGAATCGCCCATGCTCCGTTTCGGGGTTCTGGGATCGGGAAAAGGATCCAACTTCAGGGCCCTAGCGGAGGCGTTTCAGTCTGGAACCTTGGGCGCTCAACCAGCGCTCGTCCTCTCCGATGTCGAGCATGCGGGCATTCTGGATCTGGCCCGGGAGTTTGAAACCCCCTGTCGCTTTGTCTCACCGGGTCCCTTCCGGACCAAGATGTCACCCGAAGCCGAAGCAGAAATCATCCGCCTGCTCCGGGAGGCCAAGGTCGATTTCGTCGTGCTGGCGGGATTCATGCGAGTCATCAAGGAACCCCTTCTGCATGCCTTCCCCGGCCGCATCCTGAATATCCATCCATCGCTCCTGCCTGACTTCCGCGGACTGGAGGCCTGGCGTCAGGCCGTCGAGGCAGGCGTGCCTGAGGCCGGTTGCACCGTCCATCTGGTCGATGCCGGAGTCGATACGGGTAAGATTCTCGGCCAGAGCCGCGTTCCCGTTCTTCCTGCCGATACCGCCGAGTCGCTCCATACCCGGATCCAGGTCGCTGAGCACGAGCTCTATCCGAGGATTGTCCGGAAATTCGCAGCCCATTTGCAGGCAGAAGAATAAAGTCTCCCGCAGCCGTAACGGATGCGTAGCAACGGCCGGGCAAGCAAGTGCAGAGGCGCGGAGAAAAGAAGCAAAGTTTTTGCCCTCCTTGAGTGGAGATTTCCTATTAGAGTTTGCATCTCCCCATCACCTATTCCCGATATCCCATACCCAATTTTCCGTGTCCGGCTTCCGACTCTTTGATCTCAATCCCGAGCAGTACCGCGCTGCCACCCATCCCGAGGGGCCAATGCTTATCCTTGCGGGGGCTGGCACCGGGAAGACCCGCGTCCTGACGGCCCGCATCGCCTGGCTTGTGGCGCAGGGAGTCGACCCCTCTTCGATCCTCGCGGTGACCTTCACCAACAAGGCCGCCAAGGAGATGCGCGAGCGTGTCGGTAATGCCGTGAAATCGGATCAGGCCAAGCTTATCACGCTCTCGACGTTCCATGCTCTCTGCGTGCGACTCCTCCGTAAGCATGCCCACTTCCTGGGCTACAAGGAGAACTTCAGCATCTTCGACGAGTCCGATCAGATCGGCCTGGTGAAGAAGATCGCGGCCCGTATCCATGACAAGGAGAGCCCTCTCGATCCCAATCTCGCACGCAACATCATCAGCAAGGCCAAGAACCTCGGCATCAGTGAACCCGAGACGACCGACACGGCGCTCGGCAGCCTCTTCTCGAAGTACCAGAACGAGCTCCGCTCCCTCAACGCGATGGACTTCGACGATCTCCTGCTCCAGGCCCGCACGCTGCTGCGCGATCATCCCGAGGCCCGCGAGGAATGGCGTGCCCGGTACACGCACATCCTGGTCGACGAGTTCCAGGACACGAACAAGCTCCAGCTCGAGCTGGTCAGCCTCCTGACCGCCGATCAACGTCCCAATATCTGTGTGGTGGGCGACGACGACCAGAGCATCTACGGATGGCGTGGGGCCGAGGCAGCAAACTTGCTGGAGTTTGAGCGTCATTTTCCCGATCCCGAAGTCATCAAGCTCGAGCAGAACTACCGCAGCACCGACGTCATCCTCTCCGTGGCGAACCGCCTCATCAAAAACAACTCCCGCCGCCGCGGCAAAAACCTCTGGAGCGATCGGAAGGAGGGCGAGTCCGTCCGCATCCTCTCGGCTATGGATGACAAGACCGAGGCCGAGTTCATTGCCGACGAGATCCAGGCTTCCGGACCCCTGAGCTCTAAAGCGCTTCCCTGGACCTCCTTTGCCATCCTCTACCGGATGAATGCCCAGTCGCGTCAGTTCGAGGAGATGCTCCGCGAGCGGCGCATTCCCTACCGCGTCGTGGGAGGGAAGAGTTTCTTCGACCGCCGCGAGGTGAAGGATGTCGTCGCCTATCTGGGAGCGCTGCTGAATTCCGATGACGACAATGCCCTGCTCCGTGTCCTGGCCAATCCCCCGCGCGGGATCGGCAGCGCGACGCTTCAGCTGGCCAACGAAGCCGGCGCCAAGAACGGAAAGAGCCTCCTGGCGATCCTGAATGATCCGGAGCATCTCGACGTCAGTTCTTCCAAGACACGTGGAGCCATCCAGCGCTTTACCGAAGACTGGGGCGCCTATCGCATCCAGCTTCAGACTCCCGGTGCCGACCCCGCCGCCATCCTGCGTGCGATCTTGGAAGAGTGCGGCTACTTCGAGGATCTCAAGAAGAGCTGCAAGACCGAGCAGGAGGCCGACAGCCGTCAGGAGAATGTTCGGGAACTGCTCAATGCCCTTACAGGCTATTGCCAGCGCCATCCCCGTGACGGTGCCCGCGGCTTCCTCGACGGCTTAGTTCTGGAGCAGGAACGCGAGGAGGAGAAGGCCGAGGAGAGGGATGGCGTCACCCTCATCACCCTCCATGCCGCTAAGGGACTCGAGTATCCCGAGGTCTGGCTTGTCGGTGCCGAGGATGGACTCCTACCCCACGAGCGCTCCAAGACAGAGGGAACCGTCGAAGAGGAGCGCCGACTACTCTATGTCGGCATCACCCGCGCCCGTCACCGCCTGACTATCACCCACTGCGCTACCCGAAGGAAATTCGGCAGCGTCATGTCCTGCACTCCCAGCCCCTTCCTCCTGGAGCTGGCCGGCGAGGGGGTGGAGTCGGGAAGTATGGAGGAGATTTTATCAGCCCCGATGTCGGACGAAGAGGTTACTGACGGCTTCGCCCAAATGCGCGCGATGTTGAATTCGTAAAACTGTTAGGGCACAGGGATGAAGGGGATAAAAGGGATGGAAAGCGGTGAACCATGATGGTCTGGCGGTCTTGCTTTTTTTCAAAAAAAGGATGACTTTTGGGTATGGCCGACACTTACACAATCAAGACCGCGCAGCAGCGCTTCTCCTCTGTGGTCCAGGAGGCTGAGGATCATCCCATCACGATTACCCGTCAGGGTCGCGCGGTGGCCGTGATGATGTCGATCGACCGGATGGAGGCGATCGCCGAGACGATGGAGATCCTCGCCGACCCCAAAGCCATGTCCGCTCTTCGTAGGCACCGTGAGGGCAAGTCCACCTACCATCCGGTCTCCGCCCTCGACGCCCTGTGATCGGCGTCCGCGTCACCGACGAGGTGATGGAGTATCTGAGAAAGCTTCCTCCCCAGCCCCGTCACGCCCTGCGTTGCGCTATTAAGGGACTTGCCAAGGAGCAGGGTGACATCAAGACGCTCGCCGAGGAACTGGAGGGATTCCATCGACTCCGCATCGGCTATCACCGGGTGATCTTCGAATACGAAACGATTCGCGGTAAACAGACGATCACCTGTGTCTTTGCCGCCCCGCGCCGGTGGATATACGAAGTGTTTCAATCTCGCCTAAGAGAGTAGAGGAAGGCTAGCGATCTTGGCGGATAGCGTCGTTGGTCCGTGCTCGCAGTATAATTTATACAGCTTCGCTTAACGGCATAGCTCTCCATCCAAGCTTGCGAGCCTTGCGGGTTGGTCCTTAATAAGAATTTGAGTTCAAAAACTCAACTTTTCCTCCACAAGAAAAGTATAATTCCGGCAATTCCTAGCAGCGACCAAAGTAGATATTGGCCATATTTTTCGAGAAGGCTTGGAGGTGGCAGAGTAGGAGTAGGATTAGGATTAGGATTAGGATTAGGATTAGGATTAGGATTTCTTTCGGCAAGAAGCGTAGCTAAGATAGCCTCTTTTATAGGCAGTTCTGATTTCTTCTTTTCAAGTGCTTCTTTTAGATAAACAAGGCCGCCCTGACTTGGTCCAGATGATCTAATCAGTTTTGATCCCATAGGGTATCCTCGATCATCTTTTATTTGAGCTATTTTATATGATTCTTGATTGTCTTCCTCTGATATTTCTTTCTCAAGGGTAGCAATTCTTTTTTTAATAAATTCACAGTTGTAAGTTGCAATCTTTATTTTCTCATCAAGAAGTTGGTTTTTCAGAATAGTCGCAACAAATGAACTATCCGGATTATGGGATGCGGGGGGGTGGCTATCCCGAGTATGGGATGTGGGGTGGTGGTTTTCTTGTGAACGCTTTACATCTTCAGCGTGACTTTTTTCTAAGAATTCTTTTTCGGCGTCGGGACTGTATTGGTATTTTTCTTGTAGCCCGGGAGTGAGATTCTTGAACTTCAATTTAGCAACACCATCGGGATAACAGATAACAAGTCCATCAGGCTCTACACGCTTCAATGTGGCATCGGCATAATGCTTTCCATCCAGAGTTGTGAATTCCTCTCACTAGTGTCCGGTTGAGAGGGTGATTGGTTTTTGTTGATACTTCAAGATGAGTGAGTTGCGATCCAAAATGGATGTGAGGGATTTGAACTTGGAGAGTCGTTTGGTGACGATCTGTGGCAATGAACACCGGCCGCTACATCCTTTCCCAAGTCCTCGATCTGGTCCACTGGCAGACTCTCTCCCGTTTGGTCCAACGCTACGACGCGGAGAGCAAAGTTCGGCATTTCGGTTACCGACAGCAGTTGATCTGTATGGCTTTTGCGCAACTGACCTGGAGGGAAGGACTGCGCGATATCGCCACCTGTCTCAACGCCCGAAGCGAAGCCCTCTACCATCTTGGTTTTCGAGAGAGAGTTGCCAAGTCCACCTTGGCCGATGCCAACGAGCAGAGGGACTGGAGACTCTGGGAAGATCTCGCCAAAGGGCTCATGCGCAAGGCACGTGTCCTCTACGCCGGAGAGGATCTTGGATTGGAACTGGAGAACACGGTTTACGCTCTGGATTCCACCACGATCGATCTCTCGCTGAGTCTCTTCCCATGGGCCGATTTTCGAAGCACCAAAGCTGGGATCAAGATGCATACCCAGCTCGATCTGAGAGGCCCTATCCCGACATGCATCCACATCTCCGGAGCCCGCAAGGCCGATGTTCACTGGCTCGACGACCTGCTCTTCGAAGCGGGAGCCTTCTATGTGATGGATCGCGCCTACATGGACTTTGCTCGACTTGCTCGTATCGTTTTGGCAGGCGCCTTCTTCGTCACGAGGGCCAAGAGCAATCTTCGCTTCACCCGTCATCGATCGCTCCCTCGGGATTGCTTGGAGGGTGTTCTCAGCGATCAAATTGGATCTCCATCGCTTCCCAAAGCAGCGGCCGACTTCCCATATCCTCTGCGCAGGGTGCGCTACTTCGACAAGGAGACCGCCAAGCATCTTGTCTTCCTCACCAACAACCTGGAGATCCCCGCTCTCACCGTGGCCAAGCTCTACAAGTCGCGATGGCAGATCGAACTCTTCTTCAAGTGGATCAAAGGCCACCTGCGCATCAAACACTACTTCGGTACGAGCCCCAATGCGGTGAAGAGCCAGATCTGGATTGCGGTCGCCGTTTACTTGATGGTGGCCATCCTCCACAAGCAGCTCCAACTCCCTGGCAGACTCCACAGAACCTTCCAGCTTTTGAGCATTCATCCTTTTGAGAAAGTTCCTATCCATGAGCTACTTACAGAAACCGACTTCAAATCTTACATGCCTCACAAAAATAACCAATTGATGCTGTGGGACTTATAACCGGACGCTTGTG